>JAKSBK010000210.1 GCA_022361155.1 Pseudomonadota bacterium | reverse complement strand
GCATGAACTGGTGTCCTGGGCTCAGGGCCCGCGGAAGAACCACTCATCCATTTCGCCGGTTCTGACCACCGCTGGCTATGTTGCTCCTCCTCGAAGTATCCCCAATACTCCTCGTCGTCGCGCCTCGCCAGCGGCGCCCAGTCCTCACCGAAACACCCGAGTTATTCTTCCGCGGGCCCTTAGGGCGGGTCGACGGCTATGTCCTTCAAAAACTGCAAGGCCGTGAGTACGCCGAAGCCCGTGCCTCCCTTCGGCTGAATGCCCTGGGTTCCGCTCAGGAACGCCGGACCGGCGATGTCGACGTGCAACCAACGGCTGTTGCCCGCGAACTCCTGTAGAAAGAGCGCCGCCGTGATAGCGCCCCCGTAGCGCGAGCCCGTGTGCTTCAAATCGGCGACGTGGCTTCGCAGCGAGTCCTTTAGCTCGGCGCTCAGCGGCAGGCGCCACATGGATTCGCCAACCTGCTGCGCCGCTCGCAGGTAGCTGCTCGCCAACGCATCGTCGGGACCGAATACGCCCGCGGTCTGGTTGCCGAGCGCCACCATGCAGGCTCCCGTCAGCGTCGCGTGATCGACCAGGTAGTCAGGGACCAGCTTGCGCGCGTAGGTCAAGACGTCGGCCAAGACGAGGCGGCCTTCTGCGTCGGTATTGATCACCTCCACCGTCTTGCCCTCCATGGACTTCAGCACGTCGCCAGGCCGGTAGGCATCCGCACCGTTCATGTTCTCGACGGCGCCTATGATGCCATGCACTTCGACCGGCAAACGCAGGCGCGCAGCCGCAACAACCGTTGCCAGCGTGACGGCGCCGCCGCTCATGTCGCATTTCATGTCGACCATGGCGTCCGCCGGCTTGAGACACAAACCACCCGAGTCGAAGGTCAATCCCTTTCCGACCAACGCTACTTTGGCTGCGCCCCGGCGGCGCGGATTGTACGAGAGGTGAATCAAACGCGGCTGCTTGCTGCTGCCCTGACTCACGGCGAGCATTAGCCGCGCCCCAAGCTGCGCCAGCTGCTTGCGGTCGAGGATCCTGCACCGCACCCCAGCCGCGTCCGCTGCCTTGCGGGCGGCGGCTGCGAACGAGGCCGGATACAAGTCGTTCGGTGGCGTATTGACCAGGTCGCGCACCAGGTTCACCGCCTCGCCGACGGCAACTCCGTGCTGCACCGAGCGCCGCATCGCCGCCGTCGCCTTTTGCACCAAAATGCACGCTTTGGCGAGCCGCTGTTTGGGCAGCCGTTCCCCGGTCAGGTAGCGCGTGAAGCGATAGGAGCCCGTCAAGATGCCATCCACCAAGGCGCCGATGTGCGAATCCTCGCTGTCGGGCGCCACGACGTGCAGGCTGCCGAGCGAGCGTGCCGCCAGGCCAGCCCGTGCACCCAGCTGGCGCGCGCCGCTCTGGGAGCCCGCCTCCTCGCCAAGGCCCACCAACAGAATCCGTCTCGCAGGTACAACCCCGCACGTGGAGCAAAGGAGCGTCTGGCCTCTCTTCGCGGAAAAATCGTCGTCCGCAATCTGTCGCGTCAATGCGCCTCCAAGAAGCCGATCGAGCTTTGTGACGGCCGGATCCTTGCCGGGCTTGCCGCCGGGCACGCCCAGCGCGAGTAGATCGGTCGCGATCGCCAAGGGCGCCGCGCTGGAGAGCAAGATCTTCATGATCCTCCTTTATGCCTGTGCCGAGCACGGCGACCCGGGAGTCGACCCGCTGCTCACGCGGTTTCGTACACCGTCCGGCGAGACACGAGCAAGTTGAATCTCGACCCACCTTACGTTTGGAATGGATGCAAGAGCGTTCGGATCGCGCTCGCTACGGCTCGCGGGCAACCAAACCCGCGGCGAACGCCGCCGCAGTCCGCCGCGCCCGCCACCCGAGCCCACGCAAGTGACCGAAACAACAAGCCTGTTACTCCGGCATGGACTGAGCTCGATGCTGCGGCCGTAACCGCACTCAACAGGAGGACGATTCATGTTAACCAAGTACTTCACAGCGCTCCGGAGCCGGACGCCCAGCTCGGGCAGGGCCGCAACACGCCAGGCGACGGGCGCGCGGCGCAGATGCAGACCGGCGCTGCTCGGCCTTGTGGCCGCAGCCGCGCTGTTCTCGCTCACCGATTCCGCGGTCAGAGCCCAGGCGAAGCGAAAGGGGCCCGGCGCTCCGGCCGTGGCCAACCGGAACACCGCTTCACAAAAGGGTTCCGCGGTCAGAGCCCAGGCGAAGCGAAAGGGCCCCGGCGCTCCGGCCGTGGTCAACCTGAACACCGCTTCACAGAAGGAGCTGGAGCAACTGCCCGGCATCGGTCCAGCAAAGGCACGCGCCATACTGGAGCTGCGGCGGCGTTTGGGTCACTTCGAACGCCCGGAGCAGATCCTGAAGGTGCGCGGCATTGGGCGAAAGACGTTCAGGCGACTGAGGAAGTCGCTAACGGTGCGAAACCAGAGCTCGCAGCATATCAGACCTTCAAGAGGCGCTGCAAGACGCGCCCCCCTCACGCGAGCTCACCGCAAGTCCCTGCAGCCCTAGTGTCCTGCATCCCTGGTTCCTAAGGGCGCCCGCGCGTGCGGGCGATCGTGGCTCCGAGCGCCGCGAGCTTGGCCTCGATGCGCTCGTACCCGCGATCGATGTGGTACACGCGCCGCACCTCTGTGGTGCCCCTTGCTACCAGGCCCGCGATGACCAACGAAGCGCTGGCCCTGAGATCGGTCGCCATGACCGAAGCCCCCTGCAGCCGGGGCACACCATCGATCGTGGCCGAGCGCCCGTGGATCTCGATGCGAGCGTGCATGCGCCTGAGCTCGCTGACGTGCATGAAGCGATTCTCGAAGATCGTCTCGCTGACCATGCTGCGGCCGTCCGCAAGGCACATGAGCACCATGAACTGCGCCTGCATGTCCGTCGGAAAGCCTGGGTAAGGCGCGGTGGTCACGTCCGTTGACCGGAAGGGGGGTCCGCCGCTTACCCGAACTCCACTGCCCTCGGGTTGGACGCTCACGCCTGCCTGCCTGAGCTTCGCTGCGACGGCCTCCATATGCTCCAGCGTGATCCCGTCCACCAGAACGTCACCGCCGGTGAGCGCGGCAGCCACCATCAAGGTGCCGGCTTCGATCCGGTCGGCGCAAATCGTGTGCTCCAGCGGATGCAGACCTTCCCTGCCGTCGATCACGATCGTGTCGGTACCGGCACCTTGAACGCAGGCCCCCATCTTGTTGAGAACCTTGGCGAGCTCCTCGACCTCGGGCTCACGGGCTGCATTGATCAGCGTCGTTCGTCCGCGCGCCAGCACCGCAGCCGACATGAGGTTTTCGGTACCCGTTACGGTAGGGATGTCGAGGTAGATCTCGCTTCCCCTAAGCCGTCCCCGCGGCACCCGAACGTCGACATAGCCATGGTCGAGCGTTACCGATGCTCCCATTGCCTCGAGGCCCTTTAGGTGTTGATCGATTGGCCTTGCCCCGATCGCACAACCACCAGGGAGTGAGACCCTGGCCTGGCCATACCTTGCAACCAGCGGTCCGAGCACCAGCACCGACGCGCGCATCTTTTTTACCAGGTCGTACGGTGCTTGCGTGACCGACAGGGGCCTTCCGTGTACGCGCACGCAGGGCGAGTCAACCTCGACACTGAGGCCGAGATGCTCGAGAAGGCTGGCGAGCGTGTCGATGTCTTTGAGGGCCGGAACGTTCCAGAAGACGCTCTGACCATCGGCGAGAAGCGAAGCACAAAGCAACGGTAGCGCCGCGTTCTTGGCCCCGCTAACGCGCACCGTGCCACGCAGCGGCCGGCCTCCCTCGACCTCAATGCTATCCACGTGCCCGTGTTAACCCAGGCCCAGCCGGCCAGCAACCAAGCAACTCCGCAAAAGCCCCGTTCCTGCTCGGAATGTTCGAGGAGGTACAACACCGCAGCGGCCGTCAGAGCCGGCGGGAATCCATCCTAATCCCTGGCAAGCGGTACTAGGCGAACGCCATGCCCAGCACAAACAGTGCAAAGCTCACCACGATGACCGCTCCCCAGCGACGGGCCTGAGCTGCTATCAGCCGGTCGTCATCGTCCATCGCTCGCTCGACGAAGACAAACGCTCCACCGATCCAGCCCACGAAACCCGCCAACAGTACGAAGGTCCACAAGAGCCTGGGGCCCGGCTTCTCGGTCAGCAGCTTCAGGTGCTCGTCATAGAGTTGGGTCTCGGTCTTTCCCGCGTCGATTGGTGGAGCAGGCATGGCAGCCATCAGCGCCGCAATACGCCGATTGGCTTCCGAGAGCCGATGAGGCTCCGGCGTGTAGAAGCTGCGGGTAGACATGATCGCGCCCCTGACGGCGCGATAGGCGCTGAGCGCCAGCTCGGAATCTCCAGCCGCCTCGGCCGCCGACCCCAGCTCGGAGAGCCTTGCGAGGGCTGCGACATGAAGTGGACTGAACGGTACGTACCACCTGGCCGCACGGCGATAGTGCACCACAGCCTCTTCGAGCTGCTTGCGCTGCACGGCCGCATGCCCCTGAGCGAGCTCGCTGCGGGCCGACAGCAGTGCGCGTGCGACAAAAACGGCGAGCAACATGCCAACAACAGCGCCCACCCGCAGCCAGGTACGCAGACGTCCGACGGCTCGATTCGTCAAAGCAAATCTCGCCGTGCGAAGATCGCGGTTGCCAGCAGCAGCACGATCGCCGCGTAGAGCAGCGCGTAGCCCAGCGAGGTCGCCACGTAGACGGCTGGGCCAGCGCCAGACTCCCAATGGCTCTCGAGCGTGTGGCGTCCCGGCACGAACAGGCTGAAGTTGGGGACGACCTCCGCCAGCCACCGCAACGCGAGTTTGATCTGGGCCGGCAGCACATCCGACTTGATCGACACCATGCGATCCGCCGATCGCCCCACCAGCCAGACCCCAAATGTAAGGAGCGCCGTGAGGAAGGGCGTGGAAAACGCCGAAAAGAGCAGCGCAACGGCGGTCAGCACGGACACCTCTGCGAGGTTCAGGCACAGCGCGGCCGCGATCGGCCCGAGCCCTACCCCTGCTCCGGCAGCGGTCCAGGCGCAGGCGGCAAAGGCGATGGCACACCAGGGAATAAGGACCAAGCTGCGATCGTGCGCCCGCCACATCCAGGCAGCAAGCAACCCTGGCAAGGCGACCGCAACCACAACGACAGGCCCCGCCGAAGCCTGCGCCTGGATCGCGGTGACCCAGAGTTGAACGGCTCCCATGATGAGCACGAACACCCCCGCGGTCAGCACGATCCCCAGGTACTTGCCGAGCAGGAATTCGTGGCGCTCGATGGGTTTGGGCAAGATCACGTAGAGCGTCTTGCGCTCGATCTCCTTGTACAGCAGGGATGAACCCAGAAAGACGGCAATCAGAACCGAGAACAAGGAGATCGAAGCCAGCCCGACGTCAAGCACCACGCGACGCTGCTGGTTCAGAGACACCTCCGCCAGCGCTAGTGAAAAGAGCAAGAGCGCCAAGGCCACACCCAGCACCCCGTGCAGCACCCGGTCTCGAACGGCCTCGCGGAATGTGTTGATCGCTACCGCAACGATCCTGGCCATGGTCAGGCGATGCTAGCACGATCCTCGACGTGAATCCGACCCGACATCCGAGACCCGCCGCGGGCTACGGACGCGCTCGAGCCCCTGCATTTCGAAGCATTCAAACGGGTGGGACCGGCACGGGCGAACCGGGTGCCACGACAAGCCGGCTGCCCTCAGTTTGCAGCGCCTCCTCATTCGTGACCGTTCAGGCCCCAGGAAACGAAAGACCCCCGCGAACGGCTACCCTCATTCGGGCTCGGGGGTCGCGAGCTCCTCGGTCGCAAGCTCCTGGGGCGCTCGAGGCTTCGCGTGGGCTCTTGAACGAGAGGCCCCGGCACGGTTCTGGTAACCCAAGAGAATCAACGGCTCGGTGGAACGCTTCACGCTGATCTCGGATCCAAGCTGAATAGCGTGCACGCGCCGGGGACCATCGAGATACAGGCGCCCCGCGCGCACCTTGCTGCAGATGCGCAGCTCCTCCGAAGGCGCGACCAGCCCCTTTGTCAACCTGTACCCCTCCCCGTCGTTGTCGTAGGGTTCGCGCACTACGAACTGCAAGCGCTTCGAGCTCAAGGGCAATACGCGACCCCCGGCGGCACGCAGGGCTGCAGTAGAACCCGCCGCAGGTCCGACCCAGATGCCGCTCGACCAGTGCTCTTCCTCGATCTCGCGCAGCCGGAGCAAGTAGCGCGTGGTCGCGGCTGGGCATTCGTGGCTGAAGAGTGCATCGTTGAGCACCCGCCTGCAAACGGTGCGCCCGTCGATATCGACCTGCATGCGCGTCAGCCGCGTCTGCTCGAGACTGCCGGTCAGCGCACCCGAGAGCAGCTCGTGCAGGTGCTCCCGCGTCCCAGCACAAAGAAAACCGACGCTGTGTCCAGGCGCGGTGTTGATGGCTAGGATGGGACAGGAGGGACCCACGAAATGCGAGGCCCACAACAGGGTGCCATCGCCACCCAGGGTTGCCACCAAGTCGAACGAGTCCGCGGTCTGGGCGTCGCTGCGATAACGAAAGACGGCCTTTGCACCGAAGCCGCTCAGCAGCGCCTTGGCTTCCGCCATGGTGCGCACGTGGTGTTCATGCGCGGAACGAAGACGACTCACGGCCGGGTGACCGGCTTCCAGCAGCGCCAGCATGCGCGCATCCTTGCGCTCGCAGGCATACACCTGATAGGCGGACTTCTTGTAGATGACGAGCACTCGCGGGGCGCTTCGCGGCCGTCGGCCACCGTTGCCGCCGCCCGTGCGTCTGCCCGAACCCTTCGCGGAGCTTGCTCTGCTCGACTTCGCGTCGTCGCGCCCCGCGCCGGCCGCCGTCTCGAACCGGCCGGCTTCAGCCTGCGGGCGTTTTCGAGGCATCCGCCAGAAACCTCTCGAGCCCGATGTCCGTCAGGGGATGTGCCAGCAACTGCCGAATCACCTTGTGTGGAATCGTGGCGACGTGAGCTCCCAACTGCAGGGCTCGAACAAGATGCAGGGGGTGACGCACACTGGCGACCAGCACCTGGGTCTCGAGGTCGTAGTTGCGGTAGACGCTCACCAGCTGTTCTACGAGCTGGATTCCATCACCGCCGATGTCGTCTATTCGACCTACAAAGGGGCTGATATAGGTTGCCCCCGCTTTGGCGGCGAGCAGCCCCTGCGACAGGCTGAAGCACAGCGTCACGTTGGTGCGGATACCTTCTGCGGCCAGCGTGCGCACCGCCTTCAGGCCCTCGGCGATCAGGGGTACCTTGACCACCACGTTGGGGTGGATCGCCGCCAATGTTCGTGCTTCGTCTACGATTTGCCCGGCCTGGACGGACAACACCTCGGCGCTGATGGGACCATCCACCACCTCGCAGATGCCTCGGATCACTTCTTTGAGCGGCCGGCCGGTCTTGGCCACGAGGGACGGGTTGGTCGTGACCCCGTCGACAAGCCCCATGGCTGCCGCATCGCGAATTTCGCCCAGGTCCGCCGTGTCGATAAATATCTTCATCGCTCTTCTCACGGAACGAGCAGCGCCCTCTCACAGCGCCAATACGACTCGCTATTGCGTGATTTAGGACTACAGAGCCAGCGCGGTCAAGCCGCGCGCAGCCCTGCGGGTGACCGACGGGGGCTAGCTCGGCTCCCGCAAGCTCGCGGTTGCTCCCGTCGGCCCCATGGACCTCGAGTCAGGCAGGCATGGGCGGCCCGCTCAGCCCGATGTGCGACGATTCCCGGCCAAGGTACGCCGCCGCCACGTCCCCATCCCAGCCCAGAACGGATTTTTCCTTTCTCACCGTAGCGCATCAACGCGCTCGCAGACTCAGGTACGAAATCGAGAACGCAGGACACCAGGGCCGGAAAGACAAATGGGGGCGTGGCCGTGCGACCACGCCCCCGTCTCCGTCAAGGGGCGGCGCCCTGTCAAGGGGGAAACCCGTCAGGGCAGGTGGCTGCCTGGTCGGGTTGGGGAGCCAGCGCCAGGCAGCTTCCTTGTGTAGTCGGAGTTGCACGCCGTTTTTTGATAGCGAATTGCCCCACCTCGCCCTTTTTCTTGCCGGTCCCCCGACCACCGGGCCGACCCGGCAGCAGTACACTCCGCTCTTCGCCGTTCACTCCAAAAACACCTACAAAAAGAGCTGAACTCGAGACTAGCGAAGGGCCACGAACCTCGCTTCCCTGTCGCCTGGCTCGAGCAGCGCCTGCACCTGCTCCGCGCGCTCTCGCACTTTGCGGATCGTCTCGAGCGTGCTCGACACGGCCACGGACAGGGCAATCCGCTGGTCCTGCATCTCCCAGCGGGGGTCGAGGCTCAGCCGCTCCAACGCGCGCTGGTGCAGCGCCTCGCTTCGTTTGGCATCCGCCAGCACCGCCTCGTAGTAGCTGCGCTGCTGCTTGGGCGCCATGGCTGCGCTCCTGTCGACGCGCGCTGCGAGATCGCTGGCCTGCGGGGATGGTTCGGCCTCCGGATACACGTTCGTTGTGCACGCGCCCAGTGCGCTCGCCAGCCCCAGACCGAGCCCCATCCATGCCGCAGGGGTACGCTTGCCGCGCGCTGCCCGTGCTGTCTCGTTGGAAAAACCACCTCGTATTGTCGACACGTTTGACATTCTACTTTCTCCTCTTGGTGCTCGTATTCTTGTTTGTCCTTTGATTCTAGGTTGGGACCCCTTTCGAGTTCGGGTTAGGTCAGCTGAAGTATGACTACGCGCCAGTGAATTGTTGCCGATGTGATTACGGAACACTTACCTGCAAACGTCGTGTCCATATGCATGAACCTATGCCCGTCGTCCAACGAGCGCCATCGACCTCCCGGGTTGATTTCGCGTCGACCTCCCGGGTTGATTTTTCGTTGCTCACATTGGGAACCAAGGTGAGACAAACCGGTCGAGGTCGGAGTAGCGCGATACGCGCGCTAGACGTGTACTCGGATCTGTTTCACACGCCTATGCGGTCTGCTCGTCGTCGTCAGGCGGCTCCGAAGACGCAGCGGAGCGCGCGGCTTTGTGCGATAGGCGGACATGACTATCGCGTGGCCGGCCATCACCCGCGTCGGAGCGCCACGCCACGACCATGTTTCCGGGGATCTTGCGGTAGACTCGATTCAGGTGTGTCTTCAAGGTGGCTTTGCTGATGCAAAGCGTTCGGGCTATCTCGCTGTTGGTCTTTCCTTTGATGACCAAATCCACGACTTCAAGCTCCCTCTTGGTCAAGCCAAAGGTGGCGAAATAGTCGAGCTGGCTTGTGTGACGCGTCTGCAACGGTACCAACACCGAAACCAAACAATCACCGTTGTTAATGAACACAATATCAAACAGTTCTCCGCCTATTTCCTGGCTCCGGAAGTACTGAGCTCCTGTTTCGCCGCCGGCTACGTTGGGATCACGCAGATACAGGCGCATGCAGCCATCGCTGCATTCAATGCCGGAACGGTCTCCACACAACTGGTGGCACGCGGCGTTCTGGTACCGGACCCTGTAAGACCGGTCCTTGACGCAGACAAGGATGTCCTCAGCCCCAACGAACGCACGAATCCATGCGTCATGGTTCCCCGGCACGTATAGAGTATAGATCGGATCGCATCGGTTTCGCCTCGTCGGAGGCCACAAGAGTGACGATTCCACCAGGCGGTTAGACAGCTGCAGGGTTATCATCCGTTGTAAGCAGAAATTGCTCCTGATCCTTCGTGCGGTGGATGCCGTCGCAGCGTCACGAGCTGGCACGCTCGGACGGGCGGGCATGCCGGGACGAGCGGCGCCTGCATGCGTTCGTGAAGGTTTGCCCGATCGACACGTCCAAGTCTCGGTGCTGCTTCGTATGCGATGTCTGTTGATCCTCACCGGGTTGCTCGTGCTGGCCCCGGCGGCCGGGGCTTCCCCTCCCGTGGATCCCGCCAAGCAGCGGCTGCCGGGGTTCTCCAGGGCGGACCTGACGCTGCTTGCGCCGCTGCTTGCGGACGGGCCCGTGGGCCTGGTCGAATTCGCCGACAACGCCCTCGGCGAGCTACCGGCGGTCAACATGGCGGTCAACATCGACGCGCCAGCGGACACGGTCGTAAGGCTCATCTCCGAGCCCCAGCGCTACCCCGACTACCTCAAGACCGTGGGAGCTGTCTCGATCGCTGGACGCCACGGCAGCAGCACCGTGTACGACTGGGCCTTTCGTGTGGCCATCTTCAGGCTGACGGGGCGCAACGTCATGCATGTATACGCTCCCCGAAAAGCAGCCGACGGAACAAGCTACCGGACGACTGTGCGCAGCATGGGCGGCGACATGGGAACCGGGCGTTCCCTGTTTCGGGTCTGGTCTCGACCCAGCGGCGATTCGCTGCTGGCCATCTCCATGCGCCAGGATCTCAGGGAGGCCAACTACCTCACGCGCAAGCTCATGGCGGCATCGAGCAGCATCAACCGGTCTGCCAACGTCTCGTTATGCATGTCGTTGCTGCTGGGCTTCAAGCGGGAAGCCGAACGTTTGGGTGGACGGGCAGACCCTGGTGGTGCTGCCACGGGCCAGGGACAGCACCTTCACAAACCCAGCGTGCAGACTGCCACGCTGCTGCCTTTGCTCTTTCGCGGCGACTTGGTGTGGCTCGCGCCCGGCGGCGAGGCGCGACCGCAGCTCGCGGTGCTGGGACTCTTGGCGCATTCGATTGCACAGATTCGAGGAACGCTGCTCGACGCGAACTCCTTCGGCGCCGCGCTGATGCCAGGCAGCTACGCGAAAGTGTCCAAGCGACAGGACAACTACACGTTCTTCGACTGGGGAGTACGGCTGCCCCTGATCGGCGTATCGGGCAGCATGCGCCTGCACGACGAGGGCGACGTGGTGGCCGCGGACGCCATGGCCGGCGCCTTCCGCGGGGGCCGCTGGCGTTTCTCCGCAACGCCTCTGAGCCCCAACCTTAGCGCGGTGCTGAGCTGGGCGCGCTTCGACCTCAGGCACGCAAGCTGGTTGATCGACCGCCTCGTCAATGTGGATCCCTATTTGGAGCAAGGGCTGGCAGCCGCCAGCCAGGTGATGCTCGTACGTGCTTTGCGCAGCAGGATGCGCAAGCAAGCGCAGGCGACTGCAGCCGCAGCACAGCGTCCTGCGTCCCGGTGACCGACACGGACGTCGGGTCGGGACCCGAATCCTTAGGGCTAGAACCTGAGGCGGGCGGACAATCCAGCCGACCCCGGTCCGGGACCCAGCCCGAGCGAGAGGCCTCGTTCGCTTTCGCTCTCCTCGCCCTGGGAGTCGGTCGCGTAAAGCACCACCGCCGTGATCAGCGACATGGCGCCCACTCCGAAGGCCACGTCAGCGAACAGTGCAAGCCGCTCGCCTCGATCGGCCGTAGCGTCGGTTGGGATATCCTCG
The DNA here is from genome assembly GCA_022361155.1 of Pseudomonadota bacterium. Classification (NCBI taxonomy): domain Bacteria; kingdom Pseudomonadati; phylum Pseudomonadota; species Pseudomonadota bacterium. The sequence continues at coordinate 85,357 of JAKSBK010000210.1, read as the reverse complement.
AAATCGTTGCTGGCATCGAGTGCCAACAGGCCGAGCACGCTGCCTGTGACGAGCGCCGCCGCTCCCACACCGCTCGCTATCCATACCCCGGTGCAGCAACTCGACGCTGCGCCGGCCTGTGCCTCCGCGCCAAGATCGCTCTCGACGACGCCCGCGGGTTCGAGTGGGGGCGGGGCCTGCCCGCCAAAAACGTCGTCGGGGCTAGGCGGTGGCGCCTCGCTCTGAAGCTGCAATGATATATCCTGGCCGTCCCCAGGAGCCAGGCTCACCGTGGCGTGCCCTTGGTGGTAGCCAGGCAGATTGAACAGCAGCTGGTGCTCGCCGGCCAACAGCTCGATGGCTGCCGGAGTGCGCATGTTGGTGTCGGAACCGTCGACAATCACGGTTGCCCCGCTCGGCTCGGTCGCCACACGGACCGTGGCGGGCTTCAGCTTGAGCATGCGGATGCGCTCGTCGACCGTCTGACTGTCGGGCGCGTCGGGTCGAAGCCTGAGATAGCGCTCCAGGGTCGCCAGCGCGTCCGCATACTGCTCCATCCGTTCCTGGGTTTCGGCAATGCTGAGCAGGACCACGGGATTGGGAATCGCCGTAAAGGCCGCTTCGAAGGCCGTCTTGGCCTCCACGTAGCGACCGGCCTCGAACTCCTGCTGTCCACGGGAGTAGGCCGCCCGCGCTTGATCCCGGAGCGACGTGGTCTGCGCCGCGCCTGACGGCGCCTGGGCCGTTGCGGCTGGAGTCGCGGTGAGAGCAGCGGCGAACACCAGCGCCGCCACTGCGCGCGCGCGAAGGCGCGTATGAAGAAGCCTCGAAGCCAACAGATTTGCAAACACGCTCCCTCCGATCCGATGCCTTAAGTTGCGTCCAAAGGATAACCGGTCGACCCTTGCCATGATCGGCCGCCAAGGTACGGCGCTTTGGCGCCTTGCGCAACGTCCTAGCCTGACCCTGCGTGGCGCGACCGCGAGCGCGCAACGTCGTAGGCGCACCGAAACCCCAAATCCGGCCACGCCGCGTGTTGCTTGACACCCCGGCGATGGGTGGTGCGAAGCTCGACGGGCTGGCTCAGCCAAGAGCCTCCCCGAACCACGCGCGTGCTACCGTGAGGCGCTCCAGCCGGATCGATACGCCGCGCCGACGCGTACGCGGTGGCGGAATACCGGTCCTGGGTCCATTCCAGGGCGTTGCCAGCCAGATTGAGGACGCCGAAGGGGCTGGCGGCCGCCGGATAGGCTTGCACCGGAGCTCCGTACAGATGCCCATCGCTCGGGTCGGCTCGCCGGCGGCCGTCCGGCCAAGGACCGCGACCGTGGTTGCACAGCGCACTCTGGTAGCGGCTGCCCCATGGAAAACGGCGCCCATCGTCGCCCCGCGCCGCCCGCTCCCATTCCGCCTCGGTCGGCAGCCGCCCGCCAACGAAGGCGCAGTAGCGCGCGGCCTGGGGCCAGGTAACACCCGTCACCGGACGCTCGGGCAGGTAGTAGCGACTACCGGCAAGCGCCAGCTGTGCTGGCGGACAGGCATTGGCCGCGACGCAGCGTTGATAGGCCTCGTTGGAGACTTCGGTCCGGTCCAGGGCGAAGCGGCTCACGAAGACGCGGCGCTGCGGTTGCTCGCGCGCGAGCACTCCCGGACGACAGGCCGCCCCTGCTGCGCCGCTGGAGCGGCACAGTTCGAGCGCATACGTCAGGTCCTCGGGGCTGCTGCCCTGGCTGAGCCAGCCGGCCTCGATGGCCACCACGGCGTGCGGTGAAACCGAAAGCCGAGCGTAGCCCTGGCCAAGGCCGGATAGTGCAAGCAGGCCCACGAGCAGCGAGCCGAGACGCTGCGGCCGCCGCGATCGCAGCAGCCACAAGCCCCCGAGTGCCAGCGGCAGCGCGATGAGCTGCGAGGTGGAAACGAAACCGCCAAGCACGTGACCTCGTACGACGTCGCCGCGAAACACCTCGAGCCCGACGCGCGCGAGAGCATAGCACGTTAGATAGCGAAGCATGCGGTCGCCGTCGCGCCCCGGTCGCAGCGCGCTCCAGCGCACCGCGAACAGGCCCAGCACAAGAGCCACGGCAGCCTCGTACAGGGGCGCGGGATGGCGCGGCACGGGGGGATGGGCGCCCGGCGCGAGCGCATCCGTGTATACGATCGACCAGGGACCGTCCCACGAGCTCCCGTAGCAACAGCCGCCCACAAAGCAGCCAAGTCTGCCCACTGCCACGCATGCAGCGAGCGCCGGCACGGCCGTGTCGGCCACGCGCCCGAACGGAAGACCAAGCCAACGACAAGCCAGCACGAGCACCAACGCCCCGCCGAACAGCCCGCCAAACAGGACGCGACCGCCGAGCGAAAGGGCCTGAAGCAGCTCGGCGCCGCGCAGCCACTCGACGAGCCCAAAGAGCAACCAGCCACCCACGACCGCGCCGGCCGCGGTGAGCGCGGTGGCCGCCAGCGTCGCGCCCAGATCGAGGCCGCGCCGCGCTGCCGCCCTCGCCATCATCACCAGGGCAAGGACGAAGGCGAGGGTCAAGCACAGACCGTAGCTCCCGATCGTGCGCTCGACGCCCGCGACTTGAAGAGTGGCTACAACGGGATACATGCGCTCGGGCGACGGTTACAGCGGAGCCCTGTGATCGCGGTCCGGGTCTTGTGGAGGCGGCTCGGTAGGCCCCGGGGCCAGCGGAGGCGGCGGCAGCGCCGGGTTGGAGGCGTCGACACCCTCGGAAGGTGCAAGCTCCGGGGCATCGTTCACGGTTGTGCTGCCCGGACCGGGGACCCGATCGAAACGCAGGTGCGTCCCGTGGGGTGTATGAACGGCCCCCGTGGAAACGCACACGTTGCAGACACCGCATGTCAACGCCACGAGCGACGCGGGCACGAACGCCACTACACTCAGGACAAGCCCGGCGAGTCCTGCGTTGGAGCTCATGCCTTGGGCGGCGGCACGAGACATGGCCACGCCCCCTAGCACGATACCGGCGAGGGCGAGCGCGGGCGAGCCGAACGCGAACAACGAGCCCACCACGGGCACCACCGTGGTCAGCAGGCCCGCAACCATGAAGCCGGCCGACGCGAAGGCCAGCAGCAACGAGGCTACACCGTGGGACATGGATGGGGGGCAGCGTCCACTCGCCGCGCCGTCGGGTCAAGTCCGCAAGGAGTCGAGCAAGGCGCTCGACGCGTGCAGGATGGGGGGTAGACTGGGATTCTGATGCAACTCGAAAACGCGCGCGCCGGCCGCTGCGCGATCATGGGCAGACCGAACGTGGGCAAGTCGACGCTGCTCAACGCCGTGCTCGGCCAAAAACTGGTTATCGCCACGCCCAAGGCCCAAACCACGCGCACCTCGGTCCTCGGTGTCTACGTGCGCGAGGAGCCGCCGACCCAGATCGCGTTCGTCGACACCCCTGGATTGCATCGACCCAAGGACGCGCTCGACCGGGTGCTCGCGCAGCAAGCAAAGTCCGCGTTGACCGATGCCGATGCGGTGCTGTGGCTAAGCGAGGTGAACCGCAATCCAGACCCCGGGCGGATCGCTTCGGATCTCGAGCAGGTGCCAGCGCTCGTTGTTCGGCGCCCGGTCGTACTGGCGATCAACAAAGTCGACCGGGTTCGCGACAAGCGCAAGCTGCTGCCGGTGATCGATGCCTGCCGCCGGCGCCACCGTTTTGCTGCGATCGTGCCGGTCTCGGCTCGGTCAGGAGACAACCTCGATGTGCTGGTCTCGGAGCTGCGGGCACTGCTGCCGCAGGGGTTGCTGTACCCGCAGGATGTACTGACCGACAAGCCGCAACGCTTCTTCGTGGCCGAGCTCGTTCGTGAAGCGGTCTTGAACAGCACCCGCCACGAGGTGCCGCATTCGGTGGCCGTGGTGATCGACAAATACCTCGAGCGAGGCAACCTCGTGCGCATAAGCGCCACGCTGTATGTGGAGCGTGCCTCGCACAAGGCGATCGTGATCGGCGTTCGGGGACAGCAGCTCAAACGCATCGGGATCGCCGCCCGCAAGGAGATCGAAGCGCTCCTCGAACGGCGGGCGTTTGTGCGATTGTGGGTCAAGGTTGCGCGACACTGGCGGCGCGATCCCGCGAGCGTCCGTCGATTGGCGGGGGAGCCGGCAGCATGAAGCAAGCGGCCGGGGAGGCATTCAAGCACGACCCCGCCTCGACCCACGGACGCCCTCTGGTGGCGATCGTGGGCCGGCCCAACGTGGGCAAGAGCTCCTTGTTCAACCGGCTCGCTGCAACCCGCAATGCGATCGTCGAGGACACGCCCGGCGTGACGCGGGACCGGCTCTACGCACCCGCCGAGGCGCTCGGTCACGGCTACCTCCTGGTCGATACGGGAGGGTTCGACCCTGGAGCCGGCGATCCGCTGTTCGAGAGCATCGCCGAGCAGGTCGAGCTGGCGGTGTCCGAGGCCTCGCTGGTGATCTGCGTCCTCGACTCGAGGACGGGAGCAACCGCTGCCGACAGGGAGGCGATCGCTCTGTTGCGACGCAGTACGCGACCGGTGATCTACGCCGCAAACAAGGTCGACACGCCTGCGCAAAGCGGCGCCGCGTTGGACCTGTACCGCTTCGGCATGCCCGAAGTGGTTGCCGTGTCCGCTTTGCACGGACACGGGCTGGGTGAGATCGAAGAAGCCATCGCACGCGCCTTGCCCGAACGGGCGCCGGCCCCGAGCGAGCAGGCGGTGCCAGGCCCCGCCGTCGCCGTGGTCGGCCGGCCCAACGCGGGTAAATCTTCGCTGGTCAACCGGCTGCTCGGCCAGCCGCGTCAGATCGTCGACGCTCGGCCGGGTACCACCGTGGACAGCGTCGACACGCCGCTCGTTTGGGGAGACCGGCGTTACCTGCTGACCGACACCGCGGGCATGCGTCGCCGGCGCGCAGTCAAAGAGCCCGTGGAAGCCATCAGCATCCTGCACGCGCTGCGGGCGATCGAACGCAGCCACGCCGTCGTGCTGGTCGTGGACGCCGAACGTGGCGCGGCGGAACAGGACGCCAAGATCGCCGGTTTCGCGCTCGAGCGAGGACGCGCCATCGTTATCGCGCTGAACAAGATCGATGCCGTCGAGCGAGCAGCCGGCAAGCAGCTCGAGCAACGCACCCGAGAGGTACTCGGCTTCATGAGCTTCGCACCGCTTCAACGCATCAGCGCCCTCGAAGGAAGCGGCGTAGGTGGGCTGATGAACCTCGTGGCTGCTGTCGTCCAAAACCACCAAAAGCGCGTCGCCACGGCCGAGCTCAATCGCTTCTTTGAACAGGTGCTCCAAAAGCACCCCCCACCTACCCGGCGCGGCCGGCCGGTGCGCATCTATTACGTCAGCCAGGTGCGCACCCGTCCCCCCACCTTCGTTGCCAGCACCAACCGCCCCGACCTCGTTCACTTCAGCTACCGCCGTTACGTGGTCAATCAACTGCGCGCGCGTTTCGGTTTTGAAGGCACCCCGATCCGGGTCCTGTACCGCAAGCGCGGCCGGCGGAAGTAGCCGCCGTGCTTGGCGCTGCTATCCTGCCCTGGCCCCCCGCTGGCCGACACGAGTCATTCCATGCTGAACAAGGCGCTCGCCATGCGGAACGTCGATGGTCGCTTCGTTGGCTGGCCAGGGACCTGCTTCACCCTGGTCGCGCCGCTTCCGATCCTGCTCGGGTTGGCGCAAACGGCCTGTGACTCGAAACAGGGTCGAGCCAACGGGCAGACTTTGGGCGACCGAGCAGCAAGCGAGCTTCCGGTACGCGTGGAGCCACCTTTTAGGGTGAGCGACGACAGCGCGGCCTTGCTGTTCACCTGGTTCGACGAGCGAGGTGTGCATGTGGCCTCCAAGCGCTCCGAGATCCCCGAACCGCGCCGGCAACGCGTGCGTGTGACCTCGTTGGGGATCGAGCCGGATAGGCGGCTCGATCCCGATCAGGTGTATGTCGCTGATCTTCGCGAGACCGACAGCAGCGGCACCTACCCCGTGTACCTTGCTGCACGCGAGCAGTTCGAGCGCTGGGTTGCGCAAAGCACAGGGGAGCGCAGCGCTGCGGCCAAGGCGGACAAGCAACCTGTCGCGGGATCCGGAGGCAACGTCGTACTGTACATGGCCTCCTGGTGCGGGGTCTGCAGATCAGCAGCGGCCTACTTTCGCCAGCGTGAAGTGGCGTTCGTGGAGAAGGACATCGAGAAGGACCCATCCGCCCGGGGCGAGATGCAGCGCAAGGCAGCCGCCGCGGGCGTGACTCCGCGCGGGGTTCCGGTGATCGATTTCCGGGGCACCCTCTTGCTCGGTTTCGATCGCAGCGCGCTCGAGCGGCTGATCGCTGGCCCCTAGTACAACGGCCGGGGAATTCGATCCGAGTTCCCGGGCCGTTGTGCCCGAATCGACAAAGCAGTCCACGGATAGCCTGGTGGCCGTTTCGGGTTTCGGAGCCGGCCCTCGCCAGCCCAGGGGTCGGCTCCGGAACCCGGAATGAACTTATGATCCGTGGCACTAGCCGCCCGACCTGTCGTGATCGTAGTGCAGCGCCAAGCGTCGGGCGCGATCCCGGCACTGCCGAAAAAGCGCTCGAGCCCGGCTCAAGGATCGATCGGAGTGGCGGATGTCTGCCTCGACCGCGCTTATCCTTGCCGGCCGCAGGCGCGGGCCGGCGGCGAGCTCGCGCCGAGCCCTGGCCTGATGTGCTTCCGCGCTCAGCAGAGCCCGATGTGCATCCAGGCACGAATCCCGTGCCTTGCGTTGGGACTCGCTCGCTGTCTTGAATCGTGCCAGCTCCGCGAGCCGCCGCTCGCGCTCCCTCTCCGGGGCGTTGATGTCGATGGATTCGATGTAGGAGAGCAGCGCCCTTGCACGCTCACGCTCCGAACTCATGCAGCTGCTGCAAGCGGCCAGGGCCGCGACTGCGAGGATGAAGCAGCGCGAGGCGGGCGATCCAACCCGCCTCTGCTCGGCTTGCCCACCGGGCCTGGCCGGGCTCGTACAGACGCGTCGACCCACGCTGGTGCGCTTCGCCACCGAGTACATCCTTCGGTGCTCCAGTGTATTGCAGCTACCCGAGTCGCGCAGGTCCCAGGTTTTGGACACGCCGGGATTTACTAAGATCGCGGGATTTACTACGATTCTGGTGTGGCGCACAGTCTGAGGGCCCGAGACGGCCGGAGGGGCGTCTTGCCGCCGCCAACGGATCGCGCCTGCCCAGCCCATATGCATCGAAATCGGCTTGCAGCCCTGGGGGGTACCCGACGGCAGCGTGTCCTGGCTCGGGGGGACCAGGCTCCTGCGCGAGCCACGGGACCGGTGCATACGCTCGCGGTCCTCGAGCGCTGACTTCCACGAGACAGGTTGATGAACACCGAAGCGTACGCCGTGCTTTTCGTGGACTCCGACTCGGAGCGTTTGGCCACTTTCCGCTATGCCATGGGAGCGCAGTTCAGGGTGCTGACGGCACAGAGCGCCCAGGAAGCCTTGCGTTACCTGCAGGGCGAACGGGTAGCGGCCATGGTGGCGGCACTCGAGTGTCTGGAGATCTCGCAGCGAGCGCGCCATGTCGGCTCGCAGGCCGTGCGCGTCATGCTGGCAAGCGCATCGCAGGCACCTCAAGCGCAGCGGGCGGTCGATGAGGGCCACGCCGAGCTGTGGCTGTTGGAGCCCTGGAGCTGCGAGCAGATGGCAGCCCAGCTGCGTGTTGCCGTGGAGTGTGTGCACCTCGAAGGGGACGCGCGTCAGGCCGCACTGAAGCTGCTGCAAGCCAACTCGCCAGCAGCCGCCTGGCACGGGCAGGAGGAGCTCGCGCACGAGCTGGCGAATCCACTTGGCGCCCTAGCGGTCAATGTCCAGTTCGTTTACGATCACCTGCGCGAGGCGATGGGTCGCATCGACGATCCCAAGGGCGTGGGACCGCTGCTGCAGCAGGCGCTGGAGGCCCAAGGGGATGCCCTGGAGGGCGTTCAGCAGCTGCGGGGCCTGGTCGAGAGGCTGCGCCGCGGCGTGGGGCCGAGCACTCCACCGCCCGACGGCTACTGCGACGTGCACCGGGTCGTCTCCTCGACCCTGCGTCTGGTCCGCAGCAACCTTGGGCCGAACGTACAAGCCCAGGTGATAGAGCATGGCAGACCCGTGGTAGCCATGGACGTCTCGGCGTTCGGCCAGGTGGTGTTGAACCTGCTGATCAATGCGTCGCGGGCGGTCCAAAAGACCCCCGCCTCACGCCACTTCATTACGGTCCGCGTCGACGATCACGAAAGCAGCGCGATCGTACGCGTCTCCGACACGGGTCCGGGCATCGACGATTCCGTTCGGGCCCGCATGTTCGAGCGTCACGTGGGTACCCAGGACGAGGGGCGGGGGCTCGGCCTCACGATCGCACGCGAGCTTGTCACACAGGCAGGAGGGCGCATCTCGCTCGAGAGCAAAGCGGGACGCGGCGCTACCTTCGTGGTGGAGTTGCCCAAATACCAGCGTTAGGACCTGTTCAGCGTGGATGCCAGAGCCAGCGCGCCCGGAGTACGGGACTGGAGGAATAGCAGCGCTGTTCTGTAGGGCCGGGACGAGGACGAAAGCGGCTCTGGCGCCATGCTGGACAGGAACGACCTATTGGGAGCCAAGACGGCGCACTATGTCCAGGTACGACGCCATCCCCACGAACGAGCCCCTGGCATCGACCACCGGCACGACCCAAAGCCCGTGGCCAAGCAGCAGATCCACGACCTGTTCGACGGGTTCGTCGACCCGGACGGTCTGGGGCGACGGGGTCATCACCTCCGCGACGGTGATGGTCCGAAGCTGGGCCGGCACCTCCTGACGCCGTTCGGCCAGGGGACTGCCGATGGCACGCCGGACGTCGCCTTCCGAAATGATCCCGAGCACGTGCATTTTCGAGCCGATCACAGCAACGTGTCGGGCACCGTTCTGGAACATGACGGTGATGGCCTCGTGCAGCGAAGCGTCCGGGCCCACCGCGCCCGGACGCGGGAACATAACCGAACCCACATCGGACGGCGGCCCCCGGCGAGGGTCCATGCGGCAGTGGGTGGCTGCCGTCAGCATGTCGCTGGTTGTGACGATGCCAACCAACCGGTCGTCCTCCACGACCGGCAGGCAGCCTACCCGCTGCACAGCCATGAGGGCGGCCGCCTCGGAAATGTCCGCGTCCGGATGAATCGTCTCGGTGGGCGTGCTCATGACCTCACCGACTTGGTCGTCGTAGGGCGTCTCTCCATCCGGGCCTTGCAAGATGATGTCCGACTGGCTGACCACGCCCACGAGACTGCCTTCGCTCAACACGGGCAGGTGACGGAAACCCCGCGTCGTCATCACCCGCAGAGCCGAAGCGAGATCGTCGCGCTCCTCGGCGGTCACGACGCTCCGTTGCATGACTTCGCGCACCCTCATACGGGTGAGGTCTAGCGCGAAATGCTCGCCGCGCACAGCCGCGGGGCGCACAACCAGCCGATCGGCGCTTGCGGCCGGGGCAGGATCGGGCCTCTTCGCGGCAATCGAAGAGCCAACCACCTGGAATCACGACGTAACTTGCTTCGAGCAGCTCCTTAATCCGTTGCTCTCCACGGCCGGTCGTGCGATCGTCCTATGCTGCGTGGCCAAGCAACCGTCTAAGAAGACGAACACACGGAAGGCGGACAAGAAAGGCTTTGGCACCTTCGGAGGGGTGTTCACGCCGAGCCTGCTGACCATCCTCGGCGTGGTCATGTACCTGCGTTTCGGTTGGGTCGTGGGAGCGGCCGGGCTGGGCGGCGCCCTGCTGATCGTCGGGGTCTCCCACGTGATTTCCTTCGCGACAGGGCTTTCGGTCGCCAGTATCGCGACCAACCGCACGGTAGGTGCGGGCGGTGCCTACTTCATGATCAGCCGCTCGCTGGGTGCGCCGGTGGGTGCCTCCATCGGCATACCCTTGTTCCTGGGTCAGGCCCTGGGCACAGCATTTTACATCATCGGCTTCACAGAGTCCCTTGCCACCCTGGTCCCGGGCATCCCCCAGCGTATCGTCTCGAGTGGGGTGTGTGTGCTGTTGACCGTGCTCTCGCTCAAGAGCGCCGCGGCCGTAATCAAGGCCCAGTACTTCGTCATGGTCCTCATCGTAGCCTCCCTGGTGTCCTTCTTTGCCGGATCCGGTGCAGAGCCGCCGGCGAGCCTCGAGTGGACCAATCCGAACGGCGAGTCCTTTACCAAGGTGTTTGGGGTCTTTTTTCCGGCGGTGACCGGAATCATGGCCGGGGTCAGCATGTCGGGGGACCTGGCCGATCCTCGCCGTTCCATACCCCGTGGAACGCTGTTCGCGGTTGCGGCCGGTCTCGTGGTCTACCTGGTCTTTCCGTTCTGGCTCGCGCTCAATGCAAGCAATCAAGCCTTGTACGAGCAGCTCGACATCGTGTGGAAAATCGCGCGCTTCCCCTTGCTCATCTACGTCGGGGTTTGGGCCGCCACGATATCGAGCGCACTGGGCAGCGTCTTGACTGCGCCGCGCACGCTTCAGGCGCTGGCCAAGGATGGTCTCGCGCCGAGCATTTTTGGGCGGGGCTACGGCAAGAGCAACGAGCCGGCGGCCGGAATCGTCCTCACCTTCGCGCTCGCCATGGCGGCGATCTGGCTGGGCGACCTCGATGTGGTGGCGCCGATTCTGACGATGTTCTTCCTGGTAACCTACGGAATGACCAATCTGGTGTGCGGCCTGGAACGCTGGGCCGCGAGCCCGAGCTTCCGCCCGGAATTCAAGGTCCCAGCATGGGTCAGCTTGGGCGGTGCGCTCGCGTGCTTTTACGTGATGAGCATTCTCGACATGGCAGCCATGGTCGCTTCGCTCACCATTTGCGCGTTGATCTACGCCTATGCCCAGCGCAAAGCCTTTGGCACCACGTACGGCGACGCTCGGCACGGTCTGTGGTCGGCTCTGGTACGTGCAGCGCTCCTGAGAATGCGCGAGGTCAAGTACCACGCGGAAAACTGGCGTCCCAATGTCCTGATACTCGGCGGTGACCCCAACAAGCGTTCGCACTTGCTGCGCCTCGGCGGCGCCATCGTACAGGAACGCGGCATCGTGACCTACGCCCAGTTGCTGACAGGCACCGTTTACGATCAGGCCGAGACCCGAGAACGCCTCGGCGAGGCAGTGGGCAAGGACATCTCGGAGAATTTCCCCACGGTGTTCTACCGCGCCGACATTGTCGACGACGTATACCGCGGCGCCGTAACGGTGGCGCAAGCCTATGGGCTCGGCAGCTTCACCACCAACACCGTCATGTTGGGTTGGACCGGCAAGCCGGAACGCCGCACGGCGTATGTCGACATGCTGCGCGATCTGGTCTGGCTCGATCGGTCGCTGGTGCTGGTGCGACACAGCGAGCGTTTCAAAAAGAGCAGGCAGCCGCGTATGGACATCTGGTGGGGTGGTTTTCAGGGCAACGGTGGCTTCATGCTCCTGCTTGCCTACCTGCTCAGCGCGGACGAACAGTGGCGAGGGGCGAAAATCCGGGTGCTGACCGCGGTCGACACCGCCCAAGACAAGAAAGAGGCGGAAAAGGCCATTCGACGCGTGCTCGCCTCTTCGCGCCTCGAGGCGGAGCCACTCGTGTTTTTTCGAGAGGATCGGCCGATGCCCGACATCATGCGGGAGCACAGCCAGGATGCGGATCTCGTGATCCTCGGCTTCCGCATCCCCGAGCCCGGGGAAGACGTCGATCCGTTCTTCACCCGGATGGAGGCGATGCTACAGCATCTGCCAACCACCTTGCTGGTGCACCGAGCGCGGACCTTCGAGGGCGAGCCCGTGCTGTTCGATCCTCAGCGCCGCTCGCTGCCGCCAAGTCTGGCGCCGAGCCTTGCGCCGCCCAGCACGCACCCCCCTGCCACCAGCATTCCTCCGGACCCCGCGCTGCCGTCGATCGGGAGTGGCAATACGGGAGGTGACGGTGCCACCTAGGACCCGCCACACAACAACCTGTGCAGATCGCAGAGGACCGGGCGTCGCTGGCAAGGCGCGACGACGGGGAATACTGCGGGTATTTCGAGGAGGAGCAACACAGCCAGCGGCGTTTGGGGCCTGCGAGGTGGGCCAATAACTCGATCGGCTGCAGCCGCGCAGGGCGGCGCGCTCGCGGCTTTCGTCCTCGCGACAAACCCTCGCACTGGCGCTGCTGTTGCTGCGGACTCTGTCGATTCCAACCGCATGCTCCGGGCGCGCCGGCGATCGCATCCCCCCTGCGCGGCCGGCCTCGACCAGTTATTCTGGGACGGACCCTTATCGCGCAGGACCACGTGCTCGAGAGCCCACGGATGTATCAGGTACCGGCCGGTGCGCTGGGTCTGTTGACCTTGATCGCGATTTCGTCCGGGTGCGATGGCGACAGCGGCGAGCCCCGGAGCACGACCGTCCTACCGGGCGCCCGGAACAAGACCTCTTCCGCCGCGTCGCCCGGAAGTGAGACCCCTGGGGCGACACCGGCTCGCCCGGTTCCGCAGCCGGCTCACCGCGACTTTCCGCTGTCGGGGCTCGTGACGGGGACTCGCCTCAGGGTGCGTGCGCTGCCCAGGCCCGAAGCACCGGTATGGGGCTGGCTGCGCCGCGGCGCAGCGGTGCGTCTGAAACCCGATCGGCGCCGCTCCGCAACCTGCAGCTCGGGCTGGCACGAGCTCGATCCGCGCGGCTGGGTGTGCCTGGGCGAGGGCATCGCCTTGCGGTCCGAATCCGAGCCGCAGCTCGAATCCGAACCGCAGCTCGAATCTGGACTGCGATCCCCTATCGAGCCAGCGTACGACTATTACTTCGTGAAGGAGCAAGCTGTGCCGGAATACCACCGCCTTCCCTCCAGAAGCGAGCAGCGGGCCGCGCTTCGTTTCTCGGACCGCTACCTGCAGCTGCAGCGGGACGACACCCACGCGGCCGCGCGCCTGCTGGCCGGTGAGCTCGAGCAGGAGCCGGAGCGCCCTGCGGTCGTCCACGGGCTGCTTCAACGCGGTTTCTTCGTCGCGGCCGTCGGAGTCGAAGCGCGTGAGGCTCGGCACTTCGTACGCACGGTTCGCGGGCACTACGTCAAGAGGGCGAGCCTGCTGCCCAGGAAGGGGTCGACCTTCAAGGGCATGGTGCTCGACAAGGGCAATACCCTGCCCATCGCTTGGGCTGTGCGCGGAGCGCGCCCGCTCAGCCTTCGTGACTCGGACGCGGGTGCTCCTGAGCTCGTGACCGACCCGCAGGCACGACCCATCGCCCGACAGACGCGGGTCCCCTGGCTCGGGCGCCGCCGCATCGGAGGTCAGGTCTTTCACGAGCTCGAGGGAGGCCGTTACCTGCGGTTCTGGTTCGTCGCCGTCGCCGAAGAGGTAACGCCGCCCCGCGGTGTCGGCCCCGGCGAGCCCTGGCTTCACGTGGATCTCAGTCGGCAGACTCTGGTGTTGTACCAGGGAGCGGCCCCCGTCTTCGCAACCCTGATATCCAGCGGACTTGCCGGGCACGAGACACCACAGGGCCTATTCACGATACGCGCCAAGCACGTGACGGCAACGATGAGCGATCTCGGGCCCGATCTGGGCGACGATCGCTATCGGATCGAGGATGTGCCCTTCGCGCAGTACTTCCAGGGCTCCATCGCCGTTCACGGCGCCTTTTGGCACGGGGGATTCGGCCTGCCGCGCTCGCACGGATGCATCAACCTATCGCCCGCCGATGCCCGCTATGTGTTTGAACGCACGTGGCCGCAAGTGCCACGGGGTTGGCACGGGGTGGCCAGCGCGGGCGCTCCGTCGCGAGCCAGCAAGGTGTTGATCAGCCGCTAGCACCCCTTGCAAATACGTTCGATCCGGGTTTCTCCGCCAACTAGCCGATCGACGAAACGATGCCGGAGCTGCCGGCGGCGATCCGTACCGCGCGGGGCCGCCCCTCGCCCGGTCTTACGGGCGCCGGTTGGTTGTGCTAGAGGTACCGCTAGTGGTCGCTATCTGTTTCGTGTGCCTGGGCAACATCTGTCGCTCGCCCACGGCCGAGGGCATCATGGCCCATCTCGTGCGAGGGGCCTCGCTCGAAGGCAGGATACACGTCGACAGCGCTGGCACGTCCGCGTACCACGTCGGCGAATCGGCCGACCGACGCAGTAGACAGATCGCCCGCGAGCGCGGCGTGGAGCTCACGAGCACCGCACGCCAATTCGTGCGCAGCGACTTCAGCGGGTTCGAGTACGTGGTGGCGATGGATCGGAGCAACCTGAAACAACTGCAGCGGCTCGCGCGTGCTCGTGCCGAAGCGGACAAGCTGCACCTGCTGCGCTCCTTCGATCCCGCATCCAGCGACGACATGGACGTGCCGGACCCCTACTATGGAGGCGCCGGCGGCTTCGATCGCGTTTTCGATATCTGCCTTGCCGGTTGTCGGGGTCTGCTTGACCACATCGTGCGGGTGCATATCGCCACGGGCAACGAGCGTGCGTGAGGACCTGCGCGACGCGGTAGCACGAAGCCTGGGCAGCCCGATACAAGGGGCTCGGGGAATCTGTGGCGGAGACATCAACGAAGCGTATTCGATCGAGCTCGCGGACGGGCGCTCCCTGTTTCTCAAGGCACACCCCGGTGCTCCGGAGCACATGTTCGCGACCGAGGCGAAAGGCTTGCGTTGGCTGGCGGAGGCGGCAGCCCTGCGAGTACCCGAGGTCATCGTTCACGACCGTTCGTTCCTGGTACTCGAGAAGCTGGCGTCCGCGCAGCCATGCCGGGATTTCGGGGAGCGGCTGGGTCGCGGGCTCGCCGCCTTGCACCGTTTTGGAGCCGAGCAGTTTGGCCTGGATCACGACAACTTCATCGGTTCGCTAGCGCAAGACAACCGGACCTGTCCGGATTGGCCGATGTTCTATGTGACCCGCAGGCTCGAGCCCCAGCTGCGGCTGGCGCAGGAGCGCAACCTCGCGTCCGCACGCATGCGCGAGGGCTTTCCACGTGTGTTCGAGCGCATGTACGAGCTGGCCGGCACGCCCGAACCGCCGGCTCGTCTGCACGGTGACCTTTGGGGCGGGAATCTGCACGTCGACGAGCGGGGACAGCCCTGCCTGATCGACCCCGCAGTCTACGGAGGCCACCGCGAAGTCGATCTGGCCATGATGCGCCTGTTTGGAGGATTCTCTCCCCGCTGCTTTGCGGCCTACGCCGAAGCCTATCCCCTGAGCGACGGCCATCCTCGCCGTGTTGCGCTGTATCAGCTGTATCCACTGATGGTACACGTAAACCTCTTCGGCGGCACCTACGTGGGGCAGGTCGAACGCGTGCTGCGGCAGCTCGGCTAGCTTGCTATAGCTTCCCGTACCCCGCGCGCTCGAGGCTGGCTTCAATCAGCAGGCATCCCGCGATGGCACCCCAGGAGCGCAACTTCGGACCGCCGCTCGGCCATCCGACCCCGGAATCGTTGAAAAACCTCCCCCGCCTTCGCACCAGCGTGTAGCTAGGGCCACGGAACGACCACGGCCGCGGCCAGGGGGGTCGCCGAGTTCGCCGGCGCGCTCCTGAAGCGTTTGAGTCCGATGCAACAATCCGGTATGGTAGCGGGACCCTATCAGGTAGATGAACGCCGATCCAGGGGGAAGATGTCGCGGGATGTAGTAGGTTTTCTTTGGATCGATTACTAGCCCAATAGGGCAAGATCCGGGATGGTTGCTTGTGGGCAAGATGCTGGTCACTGGTGGAGCGGGGTTCATTGGCAGCCATCTGACGGAGCATCTACTCCTCGATGGACATGAAGTTCATGTGATCGATGACTTTTCGACAGGGAGACGGGAAAACCTGGCCAACCTGCGGGGTAATACACCTCCGCATATCCACCCACTGAGCATTTGTGATCGTGGTCGCCTCGAACCGCTGTTCAAAGACGTGGACCACGTCTACCACCTTGCCGCCCTCGCTGATATCGTACCGTCCATCGAGCGACCCGACGACTACATGGAGGCGAACGTCGTCGGTACCTTGCGGGTGCTACAAGCTGCCCGCAAAGCGTCCGTGCCGCGTCTCGTCTACGCCGCGTCATCGTCCTGCTACGGGATGGCGACCGAGCTGCCGACCCCGGAAACCGCTGCCTGTCGACCCGAGTACCCTTATGCGCTCTCGAAGTATCTTGGCGAGCAGATCGTGCTTCACTGGGCGCACGTTTATGGCGTTCCGGCGCTTTCGCTTCGCCTTTTCAATGTGTACGGGACCCGCTCGAGAACGCACGGTAGCTACGGTGCCATGTTTGGTGTGTTTCTGGCTCAAAAGATCGCAGGGCAACCCTATACGATTGTCGGTGATGGCCGGCAGCGTCGTGATTTCACCCACGTTTCCGACGTGGTGCGCGCTCTTGTCATGGCCGCAAAGAGCCAGCTGTGCGGGCAGGCTCTCAATGTGGGAACAGGGGCTCCAGTGAGCGTAAACCGCATCGTCGAGCTTCTGGGCGGCGACGCTGTTCACATACCCAAGAGGCCTGGAGAGCCGGAGTGCACACAGGCCGACGTGAGCAAGATCCGGTCACTGTTGGGATGGCGAGCGCGGGTTTCCATCGAACAGGGTGTAGCCAGCCTCCTGAAGAACATCGAGCTCTGGCGCGAGTCGCCGGTGTGGACACCTGACTCCATCGAGGAGGCCACCCGCTCCTGGTTCGCGTGCCTGGCCCGCGCCGGCGCTCCGGTTCGGCCGGCGCGGGTGCAGGGCGCGTTGGAGGCGACCGAGCGACTCCGGGCAAACGATGCGCGAGGGCAGGCGTGAGCCAGCAGCCTCAGGTCCTGCCCTTTCGTGCGCTTGCCAGGGAGGTATCGCGGCTCAAGCGTCAAGGGCGCCGAGTGGGGCTGGTTCACAGCCTCTTCGATGGGAAGCAGAGCGTCGATCGGCGCTTTTTGTTCGCGCTCGGTTGGTCCAGCGAGATCGTGGTGGCCACGGTGCCGGAGGACCGGGCGATCGACCGGCGCGAACCGGGCTGCCTGTGCGAGCTGGAACGCCTGCAGTACGCCCTGGCCACGGAAGGAATCGATTTCATCGGGCTCGTGCCTTGGCAATGCGGCGCGAAGATCATCGAACAGCTCAAGCCGGACGTGTACGGCTACGCGGGCAGCAACGGTGGACCGAGCCCCGCCGAGCTGGATGCGCTCAGCAGCGTGGGCGGCGAGCTTTTCACGCTCAAGAGGCGAGGCAACGCAGTGGTGGAATCCCACCAGCGCATCGCGCCCTTGGGCAGGCAACAAGGCCGCTTGCTGCGCGACCTGGGGCGTGCCTTCAGCGCAGATCAGGTCATCGCCGAGGTCGAAACGCTGCGCTCCATCAAGGTCGCGGTGGTGGGGGAGACCATCATCGATGAGTATGCTTACTGCGACGCGATCGGGAAGTCGGGCAAAGAACCCATGCTGGTGACGCGCTTCCACTCCTGCGAGGAGCAAGGTGGAGGCGTGATCGCTGTCGCGAACCATCTGTCCGAGTTTTGTGATCACGTAGAGGTTGTCAGTGCGCTCGGGGAGTTCGATCGCCGCGAGTCGTTCGTGCGCGCCGCGCTGCGCCCCGGGATAAGGGCCCATTTCACGACCAAGTCCGGGTCACCGACGATCGTCAAACGCCGCTACCTGGACGCCTATTCGCTGGCAAAGATGATGGGCGTCTATCACATGAACGCGTCCGAGCTGCAGCCTTCGGACGAGGACGCCTTTTGCGCTGCGCTGGCTGGTGCCGTCGGGCGCTGCGATGCGGTGGTCTGCGCGGACTACGGTCACGGCCTGCTGACGAGGCGAGGGATCGAGTGCCTGGTCGAGGGCGCGCGCTTTTTGGCGGTCAACACTCAGCTCAACGCGGCCAACACGGGTTTTCACACGATCTCGAAGTACCGTCGGGCCGACTACGCGTGCCTTCACGAAGGCGAGCTGCGTCTTGACGCGCGCGACTTGCTCGGCGACCTGGCTGAAGTCACGGCCAGAACGGTGCGAGGGCTGGGGGCACGTTCGGTCCTGGTCACCCTGGGTCGAAAGGGGACCTTGCTCGTGACCGGGGATGGAGGCAGCCACCGTTGCCCTGCGCTGGCAGCTACGGTGCTCGAGCGCATCGGGGCGGGTGACGCCGTCCTGGCACTCACCTCGGCGGCGGCGGCCGCGGGCTTGCCACCCGAGCTGATCGGCTTCCTCGGCAACCTGGCCGGCGCGCAAGCCGTTTCGGTGCTCGGCAACAGTGCATCCATCCGCAAGTCGGTGCTCATCGAAAGCGTGCGGAGGCTGCTTCCAAGGGCAACCATCCCACAGACGGCCGCCGAGCAGTAGACACGTGCCCTCCTCAGGATCAACGGCATCGAGCAAGGCAGTATTTCTGGATCGGGATGGCGTGCTGGTGGAAGATGCCGGGTCTCCGTGGCCCAATCGCGATCTTCGCCTGCTTCCGGGCGCCGCGCGGGCCTTGGCCAAGCTCAAGGCAGCCGGCTATCGCTTGGTGGTCGTGAGCAACCAGACGCTGGTAGCGCGCGGACTGCTCGACGAGGTGGGGGTCACCAGGCGACAGGCCCGGCTTGAGCGAACGATACGTGCCTGCGGGGGGCCGGAGCTCGATGGTTTCTATTTCTGTCCACATCACCCCGCAGCGTCGATCCCCAGCTATCGTCGCGACTGCAATTGCCGTAAACCCGCACCCGGCCTGCTCGAGCGTGCCGCGCAAGAGCTCGGCATAGACTGCCGGCGCAGCGTGATGGTGGGCGACCGTCCGAGCGACGTAGTGGCCGGACGGCGGATGGGCTGCCACACGATCCAGGTACAGACAGGTCGCCACAACGATCCCTTGATCGAGGTTACCGGCGGCTTTTGCGCCGTGGATCCAAACCATGTCTGCAAGGATCTCGCGCAGGCTGCGACATTGATCCTCGAGATGCAGCCATGAAGGCGCTGGTGCTGTGTGCCGGTTATGGCCGTCGGCTCGGCACGCTGTGCGCCGACCGCGCGAAGCCGCTTCTGGAAGTTGGGGACCGAGCCATCGTCGAGCACATACTCGGCGCCTTGGCACGACACGGCATCTGCGAAGTGCATCTGAATCTGCACCACCACGCCCAGCAGTTCAGGAACCATCTAGGCAGCGGTGCGCGCTATGGCCTGGCGATCAGCTTCAGCTACGAGCAGAGTCCACTAGGAACGGCCGGCACGCTGCGGGCGTTGCGCGAGCACTTTGACGACGGGCCGCTGCTGGTCCACTACGGCGACGTGCTCACCGAGCACGATCTCGCGTCGCTCTTCGGCGTTCATTGCGAGCGGAGCGCGCTTGCGACCCTGCTCGTCCATCGGCGCCGCGGGTCGAACAGCTACGCTCATGTCGACGAGCGCGGCCTCGTCAAGCGCTTTGTAGAGCGGCCCCGGGTTGCGCCACCCTTCGCCGATCCCGAGGGGAGCTGGGCCTTTTCCGGTTTGTGCGTGCTGTCTCAAGCCGCCCTCGACGAGCTCGACGTAATGCAGGCGCAGGACCTGCCGCGGGACGCATTTCCTCGCTGGGCCGCAGCGGGCAATCT
Source organism: Pseudomonadota bacterium (assembly GCA_022361155.1). Taxonomy (NCBI): domain Bacteria; kingdom Pseudomonadati; phylum Pseudomonadota; species Pseudomonadota bacterium. Next base: position 65,907 of record JAKSBK010000210.1, on the reverse strand, counting down.
TTGGGCTCAATCGCTTGCGGGCTATCGCTGCGCCGTGGACTCGCCCGAGCGCTTGAAGTCGGCCCGCAAGGACTTCGACAGCGGCCGCTTCGGCCAGTGGAGAATCGCGTGACGCCTACAACATCCGAGTCGCTCGCATCACCTGCAACATTTGCGCACGACTATGTCGCAGCCTTTTCGGAAACGCTCCAAGCAATCCCCGCGCAGTCCATCGAGCGCTGTGCGCTCGTGCTCCTCGATGCCTATCGGCGCGGCGCCCAGGTCTTTGTCGCAGGCAACGGGGGCAGCGCGTCCCTGGCAAGTCACTTCGCGTGCGATCTCGAAAAGACCACGTGCGGCCGCGAACCTCGTAAACAGACGAAGCGCTTTCGCGCGCGCTCGCTGTGCGACAACGTGGCCACGCTGACCGCCTGGGCTAACGACGAATCCTACGCCTGCGTCTTTGGCGAACAGTTGCGCGGCCTGGCGCTTGCGGGCGACGTGCTGCTGGTGATCAGCGCGAGCGGTAACTCCCCCAACGTCTTGGAGGCGCTGAAGTGGGCACGGCGTCTCGAGCTCACCAGCATGGCCTGGCTCGGCTTCGACGGCGGGCGAGCGCTGGCCGAGGCGGACTGCTCGATTCATGTCGCGGTCTGTGACTACGGTGCGGCGGAAGCAGCACATGCCGTGGTCGCCCACCTGATCACGAGCTGGCTGACTCGGAAGCTGGGGGCGGAGTCGAGCCGAGAACCGCGACGGCCCCTGCGCGCGCCGATTTTCGATGACGCGGGGGGCTCGGTCGCCTCGATCGGATCCGGTGCCCGCTGATGCTGCGAGGCCAACGTCTGTTCGAGCACGTGCTCGTCACCGGCGGTGCAGGCTACGTGGGTTCTGCGCTCGTGCCGCGGTTGCTGGATGCCGGCTACCGGGTAACCGTCATGGACTTGTACCTGTATGGCCGAGACGTCTTCAGGGCCTATCGCGGCGACCGCCTGCGAGAGGTCGAGGGCGACGTGCGCGACGCCAAACTGGTCCGGCAAGCGCTCGGCGGCGCCGACGCCCTGGTTCACCTCGCCTGCATTTCCAACGACCCCTCCTACGATCTCGATCCCAGGCTCGGCAAGTCGATCAACTTCGATGCCTTCGAGCCCTTGCTTCAGAGCGCCACAGAGGCGGGCGTGAGACGCTTCGTGTATGCCTCCTCGTCGAGCGTCTACGGCCTGCGCGACGAGCCGGACATCACCGAAGCGCTCGAGCCGAAGCCGCTCACCGACTACTCGCGCTACAAGGCGCTGTGCGAAGACATTCTGCACGATAGGCGCAGCGATGGGTTGACGGCGGTCACGGTCCGTCCCGCCACGGTGTGCGGGTATGCTGCTCGACTGCGTCTCGATCTGACGGTCAACATCTTCACCAACCACGCCATCAGCAAGAACCTGATCACGGTGTTCGGTGGCGAGCAGCTCCGACCCAACATCCACATCGACGATATGGTGGATTTCTATCTATATCTCCTCGAGCAGCCCGCCAGCAGGATCGACAACGAGATCTTCAACGTGGGCTCGGACAACCTGAGTCTCATCGAGATCGCCGAAACCGTGCGGGACACCCTAGACGCCGATGTCGGCATCCGAGTGACAGCAAGCGAAGATCGACGCTCCTACCGCGTGTCCTCGGCCAAGGCGCGTACAAAGCTCGGCTTCAGCCCCACGAGAAGCATAGCCGACGCGGTGCGCGATCTGCGGGGGGCCTTCCGGGCGGGCAAGGTACCTAACTCCCTCGAAGATCCCCGCTACTTCAACATCAAACGGATGCAAGAAGCGAGGCTGCACTAATCGTGCACGAAGCGCTTCCCCAGCACCCGGCTCGGCTGTCCCACGATGGGCTGCGCGGGGTCTACCGCCAAATGCGGCGCATTCGCTTGGTCGAGGAGGCGATCGCCGGGCGCTACGGCGAACAGGAAATGCGCTGCCCGGTGCATCTGTCGATCGGGCAGGAAGCCAGCGCGGTCGGTGCCTGCCGGGCGCTGCAAGCCGACGACAAGATCGTCAGTACGCACCGCTGCCACGGCCACTACCTGGCGAAAGGAGGCGACCTTGGGGCCATGCTGGCAGAACTCTACGGCAAGGTCACGGGATGCTGTGGCGGCCGTGGCGGCTCCATGCACCTCTTCGACGACGCGGCAGGTGTCTTGGCCAGCGTGCCGATCGTGGCAAGCTCGATTCCCATCGGCGTCGGGGTGGCCCTCGCTTTTCGGCAACGCGCGCAGCGCCGCGTTTGCATGGCCTTTCTGGGAGATGCGGCTCTGGAAGAGGGCGTTGCCCACGAAGCCGCCAACTTCGCTACAGCCCATCGGCTTCCGATCGTGTTCTTCGTGGAGAACAACCTGTACTCGGTCTATACGCGCATCGATGACCGCCAGCCGTCCGGGCAGCTCACCCGTTTCGGGGCGGCGCATGGGCTGCCCGCCCGGCGCGCCGATGGCAACGACGTACTAGAGGTTTATCGCCGGAGCACGGAGGCTGTCGAGCGCGCCCGATCCGGAGGCGGACCGGGCCTGGTGTGCGTCGACACCTACCGTTGGCTCGAGCACTGCGGCCCCCAGTGCGATGACCAGCTGGGCTACCGGCCTCAGGGAGAGCTCGCCCGCTGGAAGGCGCAGTGCCCGATCCAGCGTTTCAAGGCGTGGCTCGAACGCCGGGAGCTGTGGGACGCGGCGCTGGAATGCGAGCTGCTGCTGAAACTGAAGCGCGAGATCGAAACCGCCTTCACGGCGGCGCAGCGTGCTCCCTTTCCGAACCCGGCCCATGCAAGGACCAAGGTCTATGCCTGAAACCCGCATGCTGACAGCGGCTCAGGCCATTTTCGAAGCCACGGCGATCGCGCTCGAGTCCGATCCGGCTGTCTTCGTCATGGGCGAAGGCGCGCTCGATCCCAAGGGCATCTTCGGTACGACCGCAGGGCTTTGGCAACGCTACGGCCGAGAGCGCGTGCTCGAGATGCCCATTTCCGAGGCGGCGTTTACCGGCATCGCCATCGGTGCGGCCTTGCTCGGGCAGCGCCCGCTGGTGATCCATCAGCGCGTCGAGTTCTGCCTGCTTGCGATGGAACAGCTGGTCAACAACGCCGCGAAGCTCCACTACGTTTCGGACGGCAGGCACCGAGTGCCCCTGGTCGTACGCCTGATCGTGGGACGCGGCTGGGGCCAGGGTCCCGCCCACTCCCAGAGCCTCGAAGCCATGTTTGCCCAGGTTCCCGGGCTCAAGGTGGTCATGCCCTCCAGCGCTGCCGACGCGAAGGGACTGCTTCTTGGTGCGATCGCGGACGACGGCCCGGTGATCTTCATCGAGCACCGCTGGGTGCACTACGTGCGAGGCCATGTCCCCGCCGGCAGCACGCCCTTGCCGCTCGACGGGCCCAGGTGCATACGCCCGGGCCGCGACCTGACGCTGGTCACAACTTCCTACATGACCCTCGAAGCCTTGCAGGCCGCAGATGCCCTTGCACGGGAAGGCTGCGAGGTCGAGCTGATCGACCTGCGCCTGCTCAGTCCGCTCCGTCCGAGCGCGATCTACGAATCGGTCAGGCGAACCGGCAAGCTCCTGTGCGTCGACACGGGCTTTCAGAATCTCGGCATCGGTGCCGAGGTCACCGCCCGCGTATCCGAAGCCTGCTTCGCCCGTCTCGAGGCCGCCCCGGTTCGCATGGGCTTGCCCGAGCACCCGACGCCCAGCTCGCGAGCCCTTGCAGCCGAGTACTATCCGCGTTCTCCCGACCTGGCTCGCGCCGCAGGCAAGCTCGCAGGATTGAGCGAGAAAACGGTTGCGCGGGTCTGCGAAACGCTCGTGAGCAAGCGCGAGGACCTGCCGCTGGATGTCCCGCATCCGGCCTTTCAAGGCCCCTTTTGATCGGAGCCCCGTGATGCACGTTCGCTACTCCTACTTGCCTCAGCAGTTTTCGGAGATCGACGATCTGCTCGATCGCATACGGAGCCTGGCGCAGCAAGGTGACTTCACGCTCGGTGCCGAGCTGGCCCGTTTCGAAGCCCGCTTCGCCGAGCTCATCGGCAGCAGGCACGCGCTTGGAGTAGGTTCCGGAACCGACGCCCTGAAGCTTTCCCTCAAAGCGCTCGGTGTGGGGTTTGGCGACGAGGTCATCACGGCCGCCAACAGCTTCGTCGCCACGGCCGGGGCCATTGCCGAGCTTGGGGCGCGCCCGGTGTTCGTAGACTGCGACGACAGCTTCTGCATGAACGTCGACCAGGTCGAAGACGTCATCAGCGACAAGACGCGCGCCATCGTACCCGTCCACTACACGGGAGCCATGACCGACATGCGCAAGCTCATGCCCGTTGCCACGAAGAACCGGCTTCCCGTCGTCGAAGACGCTTGTCAGGCCATTTTGGGCGAGCTCGACCAGCGCCGCGCAGGCACTTGGGGCACCGCTGGCGCGTTCTCCTTGCACCCGCTCAAGAACCTGAACGTCTGGGGAGACGGCGGAGTGATCGTCACCGGCGACGACGAGCTCGCCAACACCTTGGGACTGCTGCGCAACCATGGCATGACCAGCCGGGACGAAATCGCCTTGCTGGGCTGCAACTCGCGGCTGGATACCCTGCAGGCGCTGGTCGGCAACTGGCTGATCGGACAGGCCGAGAACATCACCTCCCAACGGATCGACAACGCGCGCTACTACGACGAGCAACTAGGGCAGCTGCCGGAGATCAGCCTGCCGGCCCGCCCCGCTCGCATGCGCTGCGTATTCCATCTCTATGTCGTCTTCGCCCAGAATCGAGACGAGCTGTACCGCTACTGCCGGGACAAGGGAATCGAGTGCAAGATCCACTACCCGGTGCCTCTGTACCGCCAGAAGGGTCTCGCGTTTCTCGGCTACAGGGCCGGTGCCTTCCCGGTCGCGGATCGCCATGCTGCCTCCATGATTACCTTCCCGTGCGATCAGCACCTGACCCGCCGGCAGCAAGACTACGTCGTAAAGACCGTCAAGGAGTTTTATGCGGGCAGCAGCTAGAACAGACCGCCAAGCCCCCGGAGAGTGGCGCCGGATCCCTTATATCGATCTGCGGGCGCAGTTTCGCAAGGAGCGTGAAGGTCTCATGGCCGCCATCGAACAGGCGCTCGCCTCGGGCTGCTGGGTGGGTGGCGAAGCGATCGCTCGCTTCGAAGCAGCCGTCGCGCGCCGCTCTGGAGTCGAGCACGCCGTCGCCGTGGGGTCGGGAACGGACGCCCTGCTGCTCGGGCTGCGTGCCCTGGGGATCGGCGCGGGCGATGAGGTCATCACGGCGCCCAACTCCTTTATTTCCACGGCGGCCGCCATCGTGCACGCCGGCGCGCGACCCGTCTTCGTGGACGTGGGAGAGGATCAGAACATCGATCCCTCGGGCATCGAGGCGGCCATCACCCGGGCCACCGCGGCGATCCTGCCCATTCACCTCACGGGTCGCAGCGCCGATATGCCCGCCATCGTGGAGATAGCCCGGCGCCACGATCTGAAGGTAGTGGAAGACGCGGCTCAGGCCTTTGGAGCCACGCTGAAAGGTCAGCCTGCCGGCACCTTCGGACACCTCGGATGCTTTTCCGCGCACCCGCTAAAGAACCTCAATGCCGTCGGCGATGCGGGTTTCGTCTTGTGCCGCGACGCGAAGCTGGCCACCCGGCTGCGCAGGCTGCGGGACCATGGCCTCGTGGACCGCGACAGCGCGCTCGAATGGGGCGTGGTCTCGCGTTTGGACAACCTGCAGGCGGCGGTGCTCCGGTATCGCCTGCAGCGACTGGATGCCGTGCTTCGGGACCGGCGTGCCAACGCGCGCCGCTACCTCGAGCTGCTCGATGATCGCCACGTCAAGCATCCCGCCTGGCGCGAGCAAGCTATCGACACCTACCATACGTTCGTGATTCAGGTGGACCGGCGCGATGAGCTCAAAGCGCATCTGGCAAGCCGCGGTGTGGCCAGCGCGGTCCACTATCCGGTGCCCATTCATCTACAGCCGGCGGCAACGGAGCTCGGCTACAAGAAAGGCGCTTTCCCTGCTGCAGAGCGCCAGGCGCAGCGGATTCTGTCGCTGCCGATTCACCAGTTCTTGCATGGCGACGATATCGAGTACGTGTGCCGCACGATCAACGGGTTCTACGCATGACCGAAACGCTGGATCAGGATCGGCTGGGGACCGCACTCGACTTCGACCAGCTCTGTGCAGACTACCGTAGCGGGCTCGCCACCAAGCTGCGCGGCTTCGGCCCGAGCGCGGATTACCTGGAGCTGTGGGTACCCGACGAGGATCCGATGCGCAGCGTCGCCAACATGCTGGACGCGGCGGCCGAGCTCGGCAGGCCCGAGCTGACGCTGCGCATGGGCGCTGCCACCACCGCCAGCATGGACCTGGCGGAGCTGGAACAAGCAGCCCGCGAGTTCGGCCGGGTGCGCCTGGTGCGACTCGAGGACGGCGTCGTGCTCGCCGTGGATGCGCTTCGTGCGCCGCGGCGATCGGTCCCGCAGCGCCCACGGGAGCGGGCAGCTACCAGGACGGCTCTCCACGGCGCCCCCGAGACCGCCCAGGCACGCCCGGCGCACGTCGGGCGTCGCCTTGGCATGGGGGACGTCTATGCCAAGGCGATCGGCGAAGGGTTGTCGCGCATCGGCTTCGAGCGCGCGCCAAAGGAAAGCACCGGCTCGCTCACGGTGCGCGGCGAGGTCGGCTCGGTTGCGCTGTGGCTGGTGGTGGACACGCGGGCGCAGGTAGTCCGCGACGCGTGTTTCTCGGGCACGCGGAACGCCCTCGAGCGGGCCCTGCTGGACCGATTGTGTGCGCTGTGTCTCGGCCTGCCGCTTCAGGAAGCGAGCGACCACGGCGTGATCCGGCTCGAGCACACGCTGCGCGATCGCGCGCAGCCGCCCCCCGTGCCTGGCATCGTCACACCACAAGCCGCCGATCCCGCGTTCGCGCTGCCCCTCGAGCTGCTGCGGCTGGCCGCGGCCCGCTACCGCGAGCAAACGGGAAACCACGAGGTCGCCAATTTCCACGATCGGCTGCCGGGCGCCGGCTGGCTCGCCATGTCCGAGCCCGAACGGCTGGCTTCGTTGCGGCGCAGCATCACCCGCAACGCCGGGCCCCTGGGCTACCATCCCGAGCGTATCGAGGTCCTCGCGATCCAGCTCGACGTGCGCGTGGTGCTGCGCATGTCCCGTTTGATTGCCGAACACGAGAAACCAGGGCTCGCGATGAGGATCGAGCGCGCCATCCGGGATGAGATCGACCCGCGGCTTGAAGTGCTGCTGGCCGAGCTCAAGGATCGCAACAAGCTGCGGCGCCTGGCGCTGTTGCAGGAGGCCCCGTGACGGCGCCAGCCGGTGAGCTGCTCTTGGACGGTACCAAGATCGCGTGGCACATGGAGCGCGTCGCCGCTTGGGAACGCGGCGAGCGCATCGCACCGATCACGATCGACATGGCGCTGACGCGGGCCTGTAATTTCGCTTGCGAATACTGCTACGCCATGCTTCAGGAAAACGACCGCAGGCCGATCACGCGCCAGGTCATCTTCGATTTCTTGGAGGATTGCGCGAGCATCGGGGTCAAGGCCATCAGCTTGGTCTCGGACGGCGAGAGCACGATTTCCCCGGTTTTCGTCGATACGGTGCGCAGGGGTCATGAGCTCGGCCTGGCCATGGCTGTGGGCACCAACGGCCTGGCGCTTACGCGCCGAAAGCTCGAAGAGCTGCTGCCTTGCCTGACCTACCTGCGCGTCAACATCTCGGCTGGTGAGCCGCGGCGCTACGCGCAAATCATGGGCGTGAAGGAAGCGTGGTTTCATCGCGTGTGCCAGAACATCGGCGACATGATGGAGATCAAGCGACGCAACGGCCTCGCGGTCACCATCGGCATGCAGATGGTCGTCATGCCCGGCTACGGCGATCAGATCCTGCCATTGGCCCGCTTGGGCAAGCGGCTTCAGCCCGACTACCTCGTGCTCAAGCACTGCTCCGACAGCGAGGACGGCGAGCTCGGTGTCGACTACGAGGGTTACGAGTCCCTGTACGACCGCTTTCGGGAAGCCGAAGCGATGTCCGATCAGCAATACAAGGTCGTGGTAAAGTGGTCGAAGATCGAGGCCAAGGGCAAACGATCCTATCAGCGCTGTTACGGCCCCCCTTTTCTGCTGCAGCTTTCCGGGTCGGGGCTCGTGGCCCCCTGCGGGATGCTCTTCAACGAACGCTACAAGAAGCTGCATATCGGCAACATCTGCGAGCAACGCTTCAAGGACATCTGGGCAAGCGACCGCTACTGGGAAGTCATGAACTACCTCGCCTCGCCCGAGTTCAACGCGCAGGTCATGTGCGGCTCGCTGTGCCTTCAGCACAAGGTGAACGAGACCCTTGATGCCCACATGAAGGGCTTGGTACAGCTGCGTGCTGCGAGGGGAGCGCCGCCAGAACACCTGAATTTCGTATGAGGTCAACATGAGCAAGGAGCACTGGCAAGTCTACCTGTCCGGAGAGATCCACACCGACTGGCGACAACGCATCGAGGCCGCCGTCGAGCGTGCGGGTCTTCCGATCACGCTCACCGGACCGATCACCGATCACGCCAGCAGCGACAACTGCGGCGTGAGCATTCTGGGCCCCGAAAGCGAGGCTTTCTGGAAGGACCACAAGGGTGCCAAGCTGAACTCGGTGCGCACCCGAACGCTGCTCGGACGCGCCGACGCGGTGGTCGTGCGCTTCGGGGAGAAGTACCGGCAATGGAACGCAGCCTTTGACGCGGGCTATGCAGCGGCGCTCGGCAAGTCCGTCATCGTGCTGCACGATCCCAGCCTGACCCACGCGCTCAAAGAGGTGGACGCCGCAGCAGCCGTCGTGGCGCAAACCCCGGAACAGGTCGTTCAGGCGCTCAGCTACGTGATCGAGGGAGCGCTTCCGGGCACGCCCCCCCCTGACTCGCAATGATGGCGGAGCCGGGATGGCGGGGCCGCGGTCCGAGCGCGCCGAACGTATGCTGCAGGCGGCGTGGCGGGTTTTGGGCACACGGAAGTGCTATGGATGAGCTTGATGGGTAGATGAGCTTGTGATGGGCAAAGTTGCTTTTCTATTTCCCGGGCAAGGGTCGCAGAAAGTCGGTATGGGCGAGGCGGCGGCCAAGCACAGCGCGGCGGCGCGGGCGGTGTTCGCCAGCGCCGACGATGTGCTGTCCGAGTCGCTTTCCGAGCTGTGTTTTCGTGGACCCGAACAGCAGCTGCGCCTTACCGTCAATACGCAGCCCGCGCTGCTTGCGACTTCGATCGCACTTTTTCGAGCCCTCGGCGAACGCTGCGACCTGGCGGCGGGGCACAGCTTGGGCGAGTACTCGGCGCACGTGGCTGCGGGCACGCTGCGTTTCGAGGACGCGATTCAGCTGGTTCGCCGCCGAGGTCAGTACATGCAAGAGGCGGTTGCCGTGGGTCAAGGCGCCATGGCAGCCGCTCTCGGCGGGGACGCGAGCGCGATCGAGAAAGCTTGCGCCGAGACCGGCGGCACGGTCGAAGTCGTCAACTACAACTGCCCGGGGCAGCTGGTCATCGCGGGCGAGGCCGCGGCTGTGGAACGGGCGGGGATCAAGATCAAGGCGCTCGGTGCGAAGCTCAGGCCCTTGGCTGTGAGCGCGCCCTTCCACTCGAGCCTGATGCGACCGGCCGAAGCGCGGCTCGCGCCGCATCTGCGCGAGGCCGACTTCCGTGACCCGGCCTGGCCCGTGGTCGTCAATGTGGATGCCGAGACCGTGCGCAGTGCCGAGGCGGCCCGGGACGCCCTTGCGCGTCAGGTCAGCCGCTCGGTGCTGTGGCAGCAGTCGATCGAGCGCATGCTCGAAGCAGGCGCCTCGGTCTTCGTCGAAATCGGGCCCGGGCGCGTGCTGAGCTCGCTGCTCGCACGCATCGACAGGGCGGTGCCGCGGGTCAGCGTCGAGAGCCCCGAGGCCTTTGACGAGGCGCGCGAGGCGATCGCCAGGGCCCGGCAGGGTCCCGACAGGTCCTGACGACCGAGTTTGCTTCCGTATCGGTTGGCGACGAACTGGATTGCACGCTGCTGCTGAAGCGCGACCAGAGTACCATAGGCTGCCCGCGCCCGGGTGCCGGCCGACCAGATGAAGGGAGCTGCAAATGGCTAGCGAGTGCCCGAGGATGATCGGAGTGCATCCCCTGCTGCTTGTTCTGCTCGCCGTTGCGCTCGTGCCCCGTGCCTATGCGATCGAACCGAGCACGCGCGACCCGCGGGCGATTGCAAAAGCTGTCAACGACCGCGATGACGGCAACAAGCGTGTGACGCGCATGACCATGACGCTGGGCGATCCGAGCGGTCGCAAGCGAGTCCGCACGCTAAGGACACGCTCCATGGATTTCCCAGGGGGCAGCAAGACCCTGATGCTGTTCGAGGCACCGGCGGACGTTCGCAACACGGGGCTGTTGACGATCGACTACGACGCGGGTCAAAAGGACGACGATCAGTGGCTGTATCTGCCCAGCCTGCATCGCTCTACGCGTATCTCGACGTCCGAGAAGTCGCGCTCGTTTCTGGGTACGGACATCAGCTACGCTGACATGACCAAGCGGGACGTGGCTCAGTACGACTACAAGCTGCTCGAGGCGTCGGCTCGGGTCGACGGTGAGGAGTGCTGGGTGATCGAAGCGCGGCCGCGCACCGCCAAGGAGAAAAAGGAAACCGGCTACCTCAAGGTCCACCAGTGGATCAGCAAGTCGAAGCTGATGCCCGTCCAGTCCAAGGCCTGGGTCATGGAAGGGCGCAAGCTCAAGTACTTGAAGTTCACCCAGTTGCGCAAAGTCGATGGGATCTGGATGGCGCACCGCATCGCCGTACGTACTGTGCGCAAGGGCAAGGTGGAATCGACCACCGTGCTCGAGTTCGACGGCGTGCGCTTCAACCAGCCGTCGGTGACCGATGCCGATTTCACCCAGCGGCGACTTGAACAAGGGTTGTAGGAGCCCCTTTTCCACCCAATATGTGATTTTCTCGTGTCAGGGCTGATCGTTCCGCTGCAGGGTAACCTTTACGAGAATGCAGGCAGCCGTGTTAAAGTGAAACGAGGTGTTGTCCCAGCGGTGAGTAGTTCGCTCGAGACGACGGACGGCAGACTCGAGGGTGATACCCAACCCATGCGGAGATTGTGAATGGCAGACTCGACCATCGTTACCTTGCGCCTGCCGAAGTCGCTGGTTGAGCGCGCTGACCGCCTGATCCCACAGCTGCGCGACGACGATCAGATGATGGTCGTGGGCCGTGTGTCGCGATCGATCGTCCTGCGGTTGGCCGTGCTGCGCGGGCTGGAATCGCTCGAGCGGGGCCTCGCCGGCGACGGGACTGGCGGGCGCGGCACGCCAACGGCTTGACCGCGCTTTCCAGGCCGGACCTCAGCGTATGTGCGATCCGAGTCCATCACGGCCGCGCTGGACGCGCGTCGGGGTCGAGCTGCTCGTAGGCTCGCAGCTGGCAGAGGTGCTCTGCGCGCTGTCGGCCCAAGAGGTCAATGCGCTGCTGCTCAAAGGCACGGCGTTTTGGACAAGCATCTACGAGCCGGGCGAACGCAAGGTGACCGACATCGATCTGCTGGTTCACCCGGACGAGCAGGAGCGTTCGGTCGCAGCTCTGCAAGGCCTGGGTTATCGAATCAGGCCGCCGCCAGGTCGCCCCGCCACAGCGCGCCAGTTCTACGAGCGTACCTTCCTTTCGGGCGCTGCCGCCCGTCCAGTTCCGGTCGAGATCCACACCAACCTGATTCATCCTGTCCGCTACCGGATCGATCTCGAGGGCCTGTTTGCTCGCGCGCAAACCAGCGAGCTCTCGGGGCAGCCCGTCCGGCGCTTGTGCGCCGAGGACAGCTTGCTGCACCTGGCACTGCACCGCACCGTCCATGGGCACGGGCTCGATGCGGATCTGCGCAACATCGAGGACGCCCATCGTCTCATCCGCGCGTTTCCGATCCGCTGGGATGTGCTGTCGGGGCGCGCCCGCTCGTGGGGCTGTTGCATCGCGCTCTGGCTGCTGCTCACCTCTGCGCGCCAGCGCTTCTCGAGCCCAGTGCCCGAGGCCACGCTCGCGGGGCTGTCACCTCGGACGCTGCGCCGGCGCTACGTGCGGCGCGTGACCGCTTCGCACGAGGGCGTGCTGCAGTTTCGGTGGCCCGGCCTCGCGCCTTGGCGCAGGCGCCTGCTGCTGTTTCCCATCGTGCTCGATTCGCCCAGACAGCACCTGGCCTCGTTGCTGCATTTCGCTCGGCTGCGCGCGCTCGATGTGCTGGAGAGTCGCTTTGCCGAAACGCAGCGTGACCGCTGAGCAGGAGCTTCGTTGCCGGTCGAGCGATCGCTACGCGAGCGAGGCGGCGTATCAAGCACCGCCTCGGGATCGGGGCGAGAGATCAGCGCCGCAACGCGGGCAGCGTGCGGGCTCCGGGTGTTGGCGTTCCTCCTTGAGCGCTTCGAGAAACGATGCGCCCAGAATCGCCGTGGGCAGCGCGAACAAGCCGATGCCCAGCGTCGCGATCACACCCCCGAGGAGCTGTCCGGCGGCGGTCACGGGGTAGGTATCGCCGTAGCCCACGGTCGTGAGCGTCACGACGGCCCACCACATCGCCGCTGGAATCGACGAGAACGCTTCGGGTTGGGCCTCGCGTTCGACGAAGTACATGCCGGATGAAGCGAGCAACAGCAACAGTATGCCGAGGGCCAAGGTCGCGCCGAGCTCATAACGACAGCGCTCGAACATGCGCATCAAGGTGCGCTGCGCCGACACGTAAGGGCCGAGCCGCATGACACGCGCCACACGAAACAGCCGCAGTGCGCGCAATACCCTCAGGTCTACGCCGGCGCGCGGCAGATACCAAGGCAGGATCGCAAGCAGATCCACGAGCATCATCGGCCGGAACATCAGACGCACGCGGGCACCGAAGCCGGCCGCCGCGCTCCACAGCCGCGCCACGTACTCGATGCTGAACGCGGCCACCGACAGCGTTTCGAAGTAGCTGAACCATGCTTCATGCCCCTGCCGAATCGAGCTCACCGATTCCAGCACCGTCGCGAGCACGTTGCCCACGATCAAGCCTCCGATCAGCCCGTTGAACCGGCGGCTCGTGCGATCCGCGCGGTGCTCGACCGACAATAGCTCGTAGGTACGCGCGCGGATGGATGCGAGGGTCATGGGTCGGCCGGCGTGCAAGCCATGAGCGACCGGCGGCACCTTCGTAGCCCCTGCCAGTCGGGCGTCCCCCCCGATCTTGCAGTGGGCGGGATGGCCCGGTCAACTTCGGCACGATCCAGCCTACACGCCGATGAACAGCCGGTGGCCGAAGTTGTGCTCGAGGTCGCTGGCGAAGATCTTGTTGGCTGCCGCGTCGATGTCGTACTCGACCCGCTTGAATTCGAAAGAGCGCGTCCCAGAGTCGTAGACGGTGTAGCTCGCGCGATTGTCGTAGTCGCGCGGCTGGCCTACCGAACCCACGCTTACGATGTACTTCCAGCCTTGTTCCAAGGAAAAGCTGGCCGGAGGCAGCTCGCGGACATCGTAGCGAGAGAGCGCAAAGACCTTGCACAAGTGGGAATGACCGATCAGTGTGAGGTCGCCCAGCTCGTCGTAAACCTCGAGGCATTCGCGGGCTTGCTCGGGGGCGAAGATGTACTCGAACTCCTCGAGCCGCACGGGCGAGCCGTGGCACAACAAGACACCGAGCTCGTCCAGGTCATGCTTGTAAGGGAGCGACTTGAGCCACTGCATGTGCTCCGGGGTCAGCATACGGGCATGCGTATCAAGCGCGCGCCGTGCCGCCTCGTAGTAGTACGAGTAGTCCATGCGCCCGGCCACCGCCGCGTCGTGGTTGCCCAGAATCGTGAGCTCGGCGGTTTCTCGCACCAATTCGATGCACTCGTTGGGGCTCGCACCGTAGCCCACGACGTCGCCCAGGCAATAGTAGCGGTCGACACGTTCGTCGCGGTAGGCCTCGAGAACGGCGCTCAGCGCCTCAACATTGGCGTGAACGTCGCTGAAGACCCCGATGCGCATCGATAGTCAGTCTGTATAGGACGCGGTCACTACCGTGTCTATCCCCGCGCACCCGCCGGATACTTCGATCCGGATCGGCCACCAGGTGCATCCGTGCACTCTTGGCCGACTCGGGCACGACGGCCCAGAAACCCCGGTTCGAATTCCCGGGCCGCGGAACTAGGGGTGCAGCGCTGCGTAGAAGCCCTGCGACAATCGTTTCACTTCGTCTTCCCTGGGAAGCACCCCCGCGGAACGAACGGCCCGGTCCTCGCTCCGCACCAGGCCCCGAACCGCGAGCGCCTTGCGGGCCACGTTGCGCCGTTTCTGGCCGTCCCCTTTTTCCATTTTCTGCAAGTCGGATAGCGCTCCCCGGTTGGACAGGTGGGCGAGCGCGAGCACGTGGCGGTCCTCGTAGTCACTCAGGTCGAGGCTGTCGTCGATGGCCTTGAAGACCTCCGATCCCATGCAGCCGAGCGCCCTCGCGGCCTCGCGCCACGCTTCGGTTGGCTCGCGGCGCAGCTGCTGGAGCATGGGGACGACAGCACGGCTGTCCCCGAGCTCGCCGATGGCCAGCATCGACAGCTGGCGGATGGCCGGGGACGTTTCACTGAGCCCCTCGAGCAGCACCGGCAATACGCTGCCGCCGAAGCCCACCGTCGCTGCGAATACCTGGGCAGCCTCGAAGATGGTCAGTTCTTGCACATCGGCAAGGAGCTTAGGCAGCGCGGCCGGGTCACGTTTGCGGCACATAGTCAGGAGCGTAGCCAAGCGGTGACCGCCGTCCCCGCCGGTTCCCACCGGGGGTGACGGGTGTGCGGGAGCTGCGTCGGCTCGCGCGGCTGCCGGGGTGGGGGGGGGCGGCGGGGTGCTCCCGGCTGGTCGCGTGGATGCCGCGCGCGCCGCGGGGGACCCTGCTTGCGAAGGGACCGCGCTGTAGCGCCCATGTGCGTCCGTGCGCAGCAACAGGCTGGCGGCATTCGGTTCGAAGGGCGGTGGATCGCTACGCAGCCGCGCCATGGCAGCGGCGCTTGTGTGCGGCATCGGGCGCGGCAGCTGGTCCAGCCGTTCGAGTACGTGCCGCAGCTGCGTGCCGCGGTCGTGGCCGCGTACCTGGATCGTGCGCTGGTAGCGCTCGCCACGGTAGAGCGCCACCCTGGCCTCGAAGGCTCGCACGAGCGCGTCGATCACGCGCCTATCGTCCCGCTCGTGAAGCGCCAGCGGTACACGCAACAGGTAGCGTGAAGCCTCGGACCGCGCTTCACCTAGCACGACAACAACCAAGGGACAGCCCTGGGCCTCGATCCCCTGCACCCACAGCTCGAGTGTTTGCGGCCGGTGAGCTTCAAAGAAGCTCGGTTCCATGCGAGCAAACAGCCAAAGCTCCTCGCCGGCCACCACTGCGGCCAAATGCGGCCCCGAGGTGTCGAAGAATGAAGGTGGCGGAGCCACACCTGGCTGCGGACCCTCTACGTGCGTGGGCTCGGCTACCGCGTAGGTGTCGCTATCGCTGTCGCCGCTGTCGTTTCTGCCTGGCTCGCTACCGTCGCGGCTTGCGTCATGTCGAGGCAATGGCGGGGGAGCCGACCGGACGCCCCCTTGGGGCGCCGAAAGCGCCGCCGTCGGCCCATCGTTGCGCGGGACCGGGCTTGACCTGCGCGTCAAGTGCAGCGGGGGCGGCACCGCTTCGGCTCTACGATGCAGCGGTGGTGGCCTGCTTCCGGGTCGGGACCCCAGCCCGGGAGGTGCGCTGCGTATCGGGGGTGGTAGAGAGCCCCTGGCCGGGTGCCGTTCGGGAGCCTGCGACGGGGGCGGCACCACCTCGTCGTCGCTGTCCAGAGCGTTGAGCGCTTCACGTACCTCGTGCAGCTCGCCCTCGGTGATCTGGGTAGTCCACTCGACGCTTTCGTGCATGGGCCCTGGCGGCGTTCTAGGGCGCGGCGTTGGCTCCGGCTGCGTGGGCTCGCTGGCTGTTTGCGTGGCGCTGGCTTGTCTTGGCCCCGGTTGCTGCTGAGGCGCTTGCTCGAGGAAGCTCCTAAGGGCGTCGAGTCCCACGAGACTCGGACAGGCGCGCACGTAGGCGGGTATGGCGTGAGCGGTTTCGCGCGCGACTTCGCACAGAAGCTGGGCACGCTCGGGAAGCTCTCGGTAGGCCAACACGCTCGGGACCACCAGCGCGAACCTGCTTGACGCGGGGTCGTGGTAGACAAACGGCACGGCGAGCTCGCGTCCATCGGCCAGGCGATGCAGGCGACCCTCGAGCGCCCGCTCTTTGAGCTCCGGATCGGTGGCCACGTTGATGCAGCGGTAGATCTCCACGCTGTCGAGGCCACCGTCCGCCGCCGGGACGTGGACGCGCTCGGCCCGTGTCTCACCAGCGACTCCCATGTAACCCGCGGCGGACTGCGCTTTGGCTCCGTCCGGCATACGAAGACCCGACCGCGACACTAGCTGACATCGCAATCGGTGCAAGCCGTCTGCACGGTAGCCGTCCACCGGGATCCGCGTCGCAACGACAGGTAGGTAGCCAACGCCGCCTCCGAGAACGAGCCGTTGCGAGCCCGAAAGCCGCGAGCAAGTCCTGCCGCTGCCGCAGCCGGTCGAGCTACTCCTGGACGGACCCGACGGTCAGGCGATGGGGCAAGAACTTCAATCTTGGTCTGCGAGCCCACAGCCCAAGTGGACGCATGAGCCCCACGCGATGGGGCCCGGCCATCAATCCGAGGAAGCGCGCCGCCTGCTGCGCGCGCACAGCGCCCACGGGGGTGCCGTCCACCACGACGACCACCGTGAACAGCTCGTGGTTCACCACCTCGAGGGTGGTGGGCCCGGCGGCCGGCGGCGGCTCGACCTTGCCCTCGCCGCTCTTGTCTCGGGCCGGTTGCAGCCTGCCGAGTGCCCGGGGCTCGAGAAAGGGGGCTGACCCGACCCGGATGCCTTGGGGCGGTCGGGTCGCGTCGGCCGCCAGATCCCGCCTGGCCAGCTCCAGTGCAACGGCGGCGGTGAGCTCGCCGCGCCAGGGTCCGAGCACGAAGACGGGCGGCATGGCGTTGCCCCGGCAACGCCCCATGACACCTTCGCGAGCCCGGCCCGACCATTCCGCGAACAAGGCGCACGTGAGCTCACCGGGCCCATCCACCCGCCTTCCCCAGACCCTGCCCACGCCCAGCCGGGTCGTGGATTGGTGACCCGGCAGCCGACCCTCGAACCAAGCGGCCAGCTGCGAGGCGCCGAGCGGGCGCCCCCCCTCGCTGTCGAACACGTAGACACCCGGCCGATCGCCACGCAGGCGCACCTGGGAATCGGCGTCGACCGGCCATCCAGGCCCAGAAAACTGCGCGCGCAGGCGGTCCGGCGACACATCGATCGTCAGCTCGGTGGCGGCGGCAAAGACATCGGGCGGGCGCTCGCCAAACGCCTTGGGCACCAGGAAACGGACGCGGTAGACGAGCCTGCGTGCGTGAACCGGTTCGGCACCGGCGTAGGCTGGATCGGACGCGGAAGGGGGCTCGTGGCGTGGCGCCTTGCCCAAGGTGGCGCGATGGCCGCTCCTGCCTCGCGCGTGCCGAGATCCCAGCACCTTGACGAGCCCCGCCGGCTTCGCAGCTTCCTGCACCATCGCGTAAAATGCCCGCGGTCGCTCTGTGGGCCCGCGGCGATCGTCGCCGCCGCAGCAGACGACCAGCCAGCCCAAGGTCGCGAGGCCCGCGGCTGCCCTCGGTGCGGGCGAAAAGGCCAATACGGTGTCCTCACGACCCTGGCTAGGATTCCAGCGAGCGTTCCAAGTCTCGCATCAGGGCCTGAAGCGACGGGTCCCCGGCCAGGGCACTCCTCAGCAGCGCGACCAGCTGCTCGCGCTCTGCAGCAGCCACGGTTGGGTTGAGTGCTCCGTCTGCCACGCTATCCACGAGGGCGTTCATGGCCGAATCTAGATCGATACGTCCCGCAGCCAGTTCTGTAGCGATGGGGTGCGACCCATCGGCGGGGGCGGGCGCCTTCACGCCTGTGCTCATGGGGCCCGCTTCCTGGCTGGCCGGCTGCGCGCTTTCGAGCGCCTCGGTTGGAACCGTGACGGGCGCAGGGGCGCCTCCTGGGGGACGAATCGGCGTGCTCATAGCGATGTGCCTTGTCCCCAGCCTAAGGTCGCCATAGCTTGCCAGCAAGGGCTCACGGCCCAAATCCTGCTACCGCCGGCATACCGCCGGCCAGACGGGTTGACCCCGACAGGGCCGCTCTCTATATGAAAATGTCGCCATCAGGCTAGATTTTTGGCGCGGGAGTACCCAACGGGTGAAGAGGCGGCTGCTAACCACCGGGGAGATGGCAAGCGGGTCCGAGTCCACGCTTCGCACCGTGCGCTTCTACGAGGATGTCGGGCTGATCCGTCCTGTCTCGCGTACTCCGGGGGGACACCGGAAGTTCGATCCGCGTGAGCTCGAGCGGTTGCGGGCCATTGTCGGTTTTCGCGAGGCCGGGCTAACCGTCGACGAGATCCGAAACCTCATGGAGCTCAAGAGCCGCTGCGAGTCACCCGAGCAGGCGGTCGCGGGCCTGGGCAACGCGCTGGGGGAACGCGCCAAGGCGCTCGAGCGCAAGATCAACCTGCTGAAGCGCGTGCATAGGGAGCTTGGGGAAACCCTGCAGTTTATCGAGCACTGCCGCGGCTGCACGCACGGGCCGTTTCCCGAGTGCTGCGATCGCTGTGACCTCAACACGAGCGACAGGTGTCCGCGACCTGCACAACTGCTGTGGGGAGCCGGTCCAAAGGCCTGCTCGCTCGACGAGTAGGGGGTGCCTTAGAGCACGTGTCCCATGCGGCAGCGCTTCGTAATCAGGTACTGGCGATTGTGCTTGTTGAGCGATACCTTCATGGAGATTCGGTCGGAGACGATCACACCGTCAGCCTGCAGCGCCTGGACCTTCTTTGGGTTGTTTGTCAGCAGTGTCACGGAGCGGACGCCAAGGTCTTTCAACATCGCGCTTGCGGCGTCGTAGCGTCTCAGGTCGTCGCCAAACCCCAGCAGCCGGTTGGCATCGACGGTATCGGCACCGCCGGCCTGCAGCGCGTAGGCGCGGATCTTGTTGCCCAGACCGATGCCCCGGCCCTCTTGTCGCAGGTAAAGGACCGCACCGCGACCCGCCGCGGTGATTTGCCGGAGCGCACTATCGAGCTGTTCGCGGCAATCGCACTTGAGCGAATGAAGCACTTCGCCCGTGAAACACTCGCTGTGTACCCGCACCAGCACGTCGTCTTGGTTGCTCACGTTGCCGGCCACGAGCGCGCAGTGCTCGTGGCTGCTCTCCCGTTCTCGATAGACCACTACTTGCAATGATCCATAATCGGTTGGGACGATGGCTTCCGCGTAGCGGCTGAGTCGAGCTGGTGGATTCCGTTCGCTCGGCTGCGATCGGAGGGCGTGGGCGTTTCCTGGCATCTTTCGTGATAAGCAGCGAACAGCCGTGCTAATGTAGGAACGGATTGTGCGCCGTCAAGCTGTGAGTCGGCGGACCATGCGCGCGCTGTCTCGACCCGACGCCTCAGCGTAGGTCACCCACCTGCGCTTGCAGCAGCGCCGCTTGATGATCGGTGCGCAGCGGGATCAGCAGTTGGTCCAGATCGCCGTCAACGATGTCGTCAAGCTTGTGCAGCGTCAGGCCGAGACGGTGGTCTGTGACTCGGTTTTGGGGGTAGTTGTACGTGCGAATCTTCTCCGAACGCTCCCCCGTGCCCACCATGCCGCGGCGCTCCTCGGCGACCGCTTCGTGTTGCGCGCGCTGCTGTCGCTCCAACAAGCGTGCGCGCAGGATCTTCAGAGCCCGCGCCTTGTTCTTGATCTGTGAGCGTTCATCCTGGCAGCGGACGATGATTCCCGTCGGAACATGCAGGATCTGCACCGCGGAGTTGGTCGTGTTCACTCCCTGTCCACCAGGCCCGCTGGCGGCCGCTATGCTGACCTCCAGGTCCGCGTCATCGATGCCGACGTCGACCTCGTCTGCTTCCGGCAGCACCGCGACCGTAGCTGTCGAGGTGTGTATCCTGCCCTGGGTTTCTGTAGTTGGCACCCGCTGCACCCGATGCACGCCACCTTCGAACCGCAGGTGCGAGTACACGCGCTCCCCGCTGACCAAGGCCACGATCTCCTTGAATCCGCCCGCATCGGCGGTGCTGGCCGATAGCACTTCGAGTTTCCACCTGCGGCTCTCGGCGTAGCGCGAGTACATGCGAAACAGGTCGGCGGCGAAAAGGGCGGCCTCCTCGCCCCCCGTGCCGCTGCGGATCTCGAGCACGGTGTTACGCGCATCGTTGGGATCCCGAGGCAGCAGCAGCACCGAAAGCTGTCGTTCGAGCTCTGCGAGCCCGGCCTCGAGCTCCGGGATCTCTGCCAAGACCATAGGCCGAAGCTCGGGATCGTTGATGTGCTCCCGGTCTTCCTCGAGCCGCTGCTGCAGCTCGCAGTAGCGCGCGTACGCCTCGACCACCGGCTCGAGCTCGGCTCGCTCTCGGTTGATGGTCGTGTACTGCTTGGCGTTGGACAACACGTGCTGCTGGCACAGCAGATCCTCGAGCTCCAGGTAGCGCGAGCGCAGCGATTCGAGTTTTTCGTTGGGAAGCAAGACCTGCTATGCAGCCGCTGCTAGGGGGCGCAGCGAGGGCAGCGCCTTGTTGAAGGCCTCGAACCCGCGGAACACGAGCGGCTCGCCTTCTGGCACCTCCCTGCCCACGGTTTCGCGCCAAATAGCGGTCTGCATGGCTGCGATCGCGATCTCGACCTGGGTGTCGTCTGGCTCCCTCGTAGTGATGAGCTGAAACGCGTATCCAGGCCAGAGCAGCACGCCGAGCAGGCCCGAATCAGGCTGCCGCGCCAGCCAGCGCTGAAGCTCGTACGACATCCCCGCCACGATCGGCAGCAGCGCCAGTCGCAGCGCCAGCGTCAACAGCTGGCCGCTCACCCCCTGGGCGCCGGGAAGCAACAACGGGGTCGCCAGCGAGCCGAGCACGATCGAGATGACGATCACCACGATCAGAAACGTCGTTCCGCAACGCGGATGCAGCTTGGACTGGCGCTGTACGTTGTCCACGGTCAGCTCGAAACCCTGCTCGTACGCATAGATCGTCTTGTGCTCCGCACCATGGTACTGGAACACGCGGCGCACGTCGGGGATCTGTCCGATTAGACAAAGATAACCCGCCAGCAGCAGCAGCTTGAAGCCACCCGTGATCAGGTGAAAGCGCCAGTCTTGAACCGCGAGCTCAGTGCCCATGAAGCTCGCCGCTCCGGCCGTCATCAGCTGAGGCAGCGCGATGAAGACAAGCAGCGCGATCAAGGTCGATACGACGAACGCGCCCTTGGTCGATGCCTGCGCTTCCTGCTTGCGCTCCGCCTCATCGAGCTGCTGTTCTGCCGAGAAGCGCAGCGCGCTGAAACCGTCCGAAACCGAGCTGATCAGGGCGGCGACGCCTCGAAAGCCCGGCAGCCTCCAGAGCCTCGAGCTTTCCCAACGATCGACCAGCGGTTTGTCGCTGACTGCGATGTCGCCGTTCGGCCGGCGCACGGCCACCGAAAGGCCGCAGGACGACCGCATCATTACCCCCTCGATGACGGCCTGCCCACCTATGTACTTCGCAGCGCCTTCCGTCATGACGGATCAGTATACCGCACCAAGGTGGGGGTCGCATCCGGGGACGAATCGCCTCCACGCTGCGCGGCCGGTCTCGACCGGTTATTCTTGGACGGCCCTAAGAGGTGTCAGTCGGTTTCTTGCGTTTCGTGTCCGCCTTTTTGGCGTATTTCCTGCGAAAGCGATCGATGCGACCGGCGGAATCCACGACACGCTGCTGTCCCGTGTAGAAGGGATGGCACTGAGCGCATAGGTCGACGGTGAACGAACCGCGCGTCGAGCGGGTCTCGTAGCGCGCCCCACACGCGCAGGTGATAACGGACTGTTGGTATTCGGGATGGATGCCTGGCTTCATGGCTGCTATTCAGCTTGTGGCTGGTTGGTGAGTGAGTGCCCTACACTGGCGGGCCACCCTTCGGCCCCGGAGAGCCAGGCTCAGGCCCATGCAACGCGCGGGGTCGTAGCGGATCGTGCTCGGGCACGCAAGCCCCGCGCTGCCATGGCTGCTGCGCCGGGCCCCAGCTGCGAACAACGAGACAACGATGGCACAGAAACGCATACGAGTAGTGGTTCGGGGACGGGTCCAGGGCGTGTTCTTCCGCGCCTCCGCGCAGCGCGAGGCCAAGCGACTCGGCCTCACGGGATGGGTGCGCAACCGTTCCGATGGTGCAGTGGAGGTGATGGCCGAAGGCGAGGAGGACCAGGTCAAGGACCTGCTCGCCTGGACCCAGCGCGGTCCCTCGACAGCCAGGGTCGATCAGGTCGAAACGTACTGGCGAAGCTACACCGGCGAATACGTCGACTTCCGCATCGTGAACTAGCTCGTCCTCGTTCAACGTTCAAGCTTCGGGAGGCATTCCTCGGGCTCTTGTTCGACCATGTTCGAGTGGTTGATGCGCTGCGCTCGCGACCCGTGGCTGGAAGCCGGCCGGCTTGGCGGCCGTCCGGCTTGATGACCCGGCGAGCGCCCAGCACCCTCGATCAGCGATTGGCCGGTTTCGCCAGATTCGGGCTGAAGACGCCAAACCTGTCACCTCGATGCCACAGGGCTGCCGCTCGGCTGTGACACATGCTCCAGGACCATTCCTGATGTCACCTCGATGCCACAACGCTGTCGCTTGCCCGTGACGCCGGCGATCGATGAATAGTAGCGACTGACTCGCCGCCAAGGTTACGCGGTCGCTCTACCCAGGGAGCGAATAGTACACCGCCCCGCAAGGTGCATAGGAAGCAACCATGCCGCTACGACTGACGCAATCGAAGGTTCGCAAAGTCAACGGGAGCCCTGCGCGTGCGCATGCCGCCGCGTTGCTCTTGTTCTTGACCGCGGGAGCGCCTTCCGCAAAGGCCCAGCAGTTCTTCGCAAGGGCCGAACAAGGTGCTGACACTCGGTATGGTGTCGCTCGGCACGGTGTCGACCAGCTTGGTGCTTCGCCGCAGCGTGTTGTTTCCCAACCGAGCACCGCTCCGGAAGAACGCAACGACCTCGTACCGGCCTGGGAGAGCGAGCTCGTCCGAAACCACGCGGCAGCGCCTGCTAGCATGCGTTTCCGGCCGGGCAAGGGGCTCGAGGTCAAGACCGGGGACGGTCGGTTCGCACTCATAACGCGCTTGCGAGCACAGTTCCTATACGACTACGAGTCGGTAAGCGGTGCCGAGGACCGGCAGGCGTTTCAGATCCGCCGCGCGCGCCTGCAGTTTCTTGGCAACTTCTGGGGAAAGCACAACACGTTCAAAGTCGAGTTCGCCGTCGCGCCGCGCGACATGGCACGCCAGCCGATCGCGCTCTCCGACAACACGAACAGCGCTGCCAACGTGGTGGGTACCACCCCGCTGCTCGATTGGTACGTGACGTTCGATCATCTGCGAGACCTGACGCTGCGCGTGGGCCAGTACAAGATTCCCTACAGCCGCCAGCGCGTCGTTTCCTCGGGCAACCTGCAGTTCGTGGATCGCGCCGTCACCAATGCCGAGTTCACGCTGGATCGAGACCTGGGTCTTGATTTTCGGTCCAAGGACTTTCTCGGCCTCGGAGTGCTCAAGTACTATGCCGGCGTTTACATTGGAGAGGGTCGCAACACTTCGAACAAGACGCGCGGAGCGGGCGACCTCGGCTTGATGGCGCTCGGGCGTATCGAAGTCTTGCCGTTCGGGATGTTCAAGGACTATTCCGAGGCCGACTTCGAGCGCAGCTTCAGGCCGAGGCTCTCCATCGGTGCCGGTTACGCCTACCTGCGGAACGCACCGGGAAGTCGAGGAATCCTCGGAAGCACGCCCAAGCAGCAGGTGAACTACCACAATGCCAACGCCGACCTGTTGTTCAAGTTCGCCGGGCTGTGCGTGCTGAGCGATTTCTATGTACGCAAAGGCCGCGGCGGCGAGGACCTGTCCGACGGCTACGGCTGGATGCTGCAGGGAGGCTACCTGCTGCCCTACACGGCCCTCGAGTTCGGGGCTCGCTACGGCATGACCCGTCCCCGCGGACGCTCATCCGTGCTCAAGGGCAAGAACGAGCTCGGCGTCGTGGTGGGCCACTACTTTGCACAGCATCCCCTGAAGGTTCAGGCGGACTTGTTTCAGCTGTGGAATCAGGGCAGCAAAGCGGGCCAAAACACTCGCCTGCGCGTCCAGCTGCAAGCGGCGTTCTGAGCCTACGAAACGCTCGAGCGGCCACGCTGTTGGGCTGCGCGCCAACCGGCGAGTGAGCTCGGATGCGGGTTGGTACGGGCCTGCATGCATGGGGTGCTCGCTGCCCTCCCCGTCTCCGGGGCGGTCACGCCTGTATCCTGGGGCGTTGTACGGCTCGATTGGTCCGGATTGGTGCATGCCCCTGCACTTTCCCGAGCTTGAGCTTTGAGGGAACTTGGGTTTTAAGGTTTCGCTCACCGAGTTACCCAAGCTACCCGAGCTATCTAAGCAATCACTGTTCCAGGACCGCCGGGACGTACACGAGGCGCAAAAGCATGTCATTGGATCGAAGTAGGCAGCGGCTCAGGGGTGCCGCCATCTGTTGGTTGTGGCTCGGAGCGGCGAACGCTGGGCAGGCCCAACACGCGCACGAAAGCGGTGAGCGCTCGCCGCCGCCTGCAGGAACGAGCTTGGCAGAACCCCATCGTGCAGCGAACGTGAAAACCGACTCGGATGCCTTGGGGCCCAATCCTCCCCCGAGCTGGGAAAGGGATCTCGTCAAGGACCACCCGGCGGATGCCTCGAGTGCGCGCTTCCGCCCGGGCAAGGGCTTGGAGTTCAAGAGTGCGGACGGACGCTTTGCTCTGGTCACGCGCTTGCGCGGCCAGTTCCGCTACGAGTACGAAGGGGTAGCCGGGGGACCCGACGAGGAGGTCTTCCACATTCGTCGCGCGCGCTTGCAGTTCGTCGGCAACATGTGGGGCAAGCACAACACGTTCAAGATCGAGCTCGCGTTTTCGCCGCGCGACGAAGACCTGACGCAGCCGACGGTCGTGCTTCAGGATCCCACGGGCATGGGCATGGGAGTGACGGGCACGACGCGTAGCAATGTTGTAGGCACCACGCCGCTGCTCGACTGGTACATGACGTTCGACTACCTGCGCGACCTGACCCTGCGCGTCGGCCAGTACAAGGTGCCCTACAGCCGGCAGCGGGTGATCTCGTCGGGCAATCTGCAGTTCGTCGATCGCGCCATCACGAACGGCGAGTTCACCTTGGACCGGGATCTGGGACTCGACTTCCGGTCCAAGGATCTACTCGGCCTGGGCTTGTTTCGCTACTACGCGGGCGTCTACATCGGCGAGGGCCGCAACACCTCGGATAGGACTCCCGGTGCGGGTGACCTGGGCCTCATGTACCTGATTCGCTTCGAGCTGCTGCCCTTCGGCATGTTCAAGGATTACTCGGAGGCGGACTTCGAACGCACAGCGAAGCCGCGGCTCTCGCTCGGGGTGGGCTATGCCTACCTGCAGAACGCACCGGGCGTGCAGGGCATCAAGGGCAGGGCGCCCGAAGCGGACGACGACACCTTTCACAATGCCAACGCCGATCTGCTGTTCAAGTACGCCGGGCTCTCGGTGCTCGGCGATTTCTATTGGCGCGATGGTCGCGGAGGCACCGACCTGGCCGACGGCATAGGCTGGATGCTGCAGGGCGGGTACCTGCTTCCAGGCATGGCTTTGGAGCTCGGGGCACGCTTCGGGATGACCCGTCCCGGCGGCGACGCTTCGGTGCTCAAGGGCAAGAACGAGTTGGGCATCGTGGGCGGCTACTATTTCGCGCGCCACCCCTTCAAGTTGCAGGCGGATCTGTTCCAGTTGTGGGGATACGGCGAGCAGCGGAGCCAGGGCGTCGTCCGGTTGCGCGTGCAGCTGCAGGCGGCGTTCTAGCGCGGCGGCGGGCGGGGCGGCCACGGGGGCCGGCCAGCGTCCGATAGCGAGCGGCTCGTAAAGGCGGCCGGCAACAGGTCGTTGAGGCTGACCACGGTGTAGGTACCGCTCGCTGCGCCCATCACGATGGGGAAGTCGTCGAGGCAGAACTCGCGCAGTACCTGACGGCAGCTACCGCAGGGTGGCACGGGCGTGCTCGCTTCCGTGGACACCGCCAGGGCGCGAAACTCCCTAAGCCCGGCCGCGACCGCGGCCAGCACGGCGCCACGCTCGGCACAGATGCTGTCTCCATAGGCGGCGTTTTCCACGTTGCAGCCGCGAATCACACGCTCGCCCGCCAGCAATGCCGCTCCCACTCGGAAGCGCGAGTACGGAGCGTACGCATTGTTTCGGGCCGCCGCGGCCGCGCTCAGCAAGGGCAGGATATCTTGCTCGGCCAACATCACTGCGCTCGGGGCATGCTGCTCCAACTGGTAGCTTTCGGCAGACTAAGCACGATTGCCTCCCGATTTCCAGCCCCACGTCGTGCTGGTGAGGCAGCAGCCGTCGGACTGGGCACGGGTCTTCACCTCGGAATCGAGAGCGTAGTTGATCTCACGCGGAAGAGGCAGCAGCCGTCGGACTGGGCACGGGTCTTCACAGACCGATCGCGACCGCCTGCCGGACGCTCCCTGGAGCGCCAACTAGCTGGGGATCGGGGGGGCCGCCAGGCTTGGGCCACCTGGAAGCCCGCGTACTTGATCGAGCCAGCGTGTCACGTGGCGGTACTCGCGCGTGGGTAGGCCGCAGGGCTCGTCGTAGGAGAACCATACCGCCACGCTGTAGTCCGCCACGGTGGGCGAGGCACCGGCCAGAAACCCGCCCGACTCGAGCACGCCCGAAAGTACGGTGGCCAACTTGCGGAAATCGCCGGTGCCCTGCTCGACCACGCTCGGGTCGGGCTCGGCTCCCCGTAAGGGCTTGAAGATCTTCTCGCCGATGACGGTGCCGACGGCCTGCGAAAGGTGGGCGGCTTCCCAGTTCAGCCAGCGCAGAATCGAGTACCTTTCCTGATTGGCTGGCCATAGGTCCGAGTTGGCTTTGCCTGCGAGGTAGCAGGCGATCACGTTGGACTCCCACAGGTTGAAAGCGCCATCGACCAGCGCCGGAACCTTCCCGTTCGGGTTGATGGCGAGGAACTCCGGAGTTCGCTGCTCCCCTTTCATGACATCCACGAGCTGTTGCTCGACCTCGAGGCCCACATGCGCAAGCGTTGCGTGGACCTTGCGGCAATTCGGCGACAAGGGGTTCGAATAGAGCTTCATCGTCTCCTCCTTGCCCCCCAGGCTAACGGGTCGAGGCCAGCCACGACAAGCCCTAGACTAACTAGTTCCCGTTCAGAATGGCGCCAGAGCGGCTTTCGTCCTCAGACCGAAGCTTGAAATAGCGCTGCTATTCCTTCGCTCCGCTCCTGCGGGCGCGCTCGCTCTGGCATCCATTCTGAACGGGAACGGGCGTTTCGGGATGGGCACTAAACTTAACTAACTAACCCTCGTCCGGTGGGGCCGCGTCCTGCGCAGTTGCCGCATCGGCCGCCGTCGACATCGCGTCGGGCGCCGCCGTCCCCGCATCCTGCTGTGGGTAACTGTCCAGGCCCCTGTCAGTCGGGTTTTTAGGCGGTCTTCTGGGCGAGCGCGCCCGCAGGAATCGCCCGAGGAGTACTACGCGTACTTCGCAGGGCGAGGCCGAGGACGAAAGCCGCCCAGAAGACCGCCTGGGAAGCCGTCGTGCAAGCGTGGTCACCCCCTGAACGGTTACTGCTGTGGATGCGCGGCCCGCCACGGCTCGGTATAGCTGTGGAAGATGAAGGTCGCTACGTCTTCGGAGCAGCGGAGGCTGCAGCGACCTTCCGGTGGCATGTCGATGCGGGTGCGCTGCGCCATCCGAAGTGGGGTCGAGCAGCTGGCGCAATCGAGCAGGTCGGGGCCGATGCCGCCCTGAGCTTGCTCGCCGTGACAGCTGCCGCAGGCGCTGCGGTAGATCGTCAGGCCTTGCTCGAGGTCGCCGAGCCGGGCGACGAAGTGCTCGGCACGGGAGCAGTCACCCTGCGTGCAGAGCAGCGAACCCGCCGAGCACAGCGCGCTCGCGGTGCTGGAGGGGTAGGCCTCGAGACTGGCTGCCAGCGCGGCTTGAAGGCGGGTCTTGAATGCCGCGGTGGCGTAGCGCAGCGGACACAGGCGCTGCACCCGGTCGAGCTGTTTGCGCAACGAGACCCGGACGTGTGCGGGCTGCGCTGCGCCATCCGAGGCCACGTAACCCAGCACGTCGCCGGCCTGCACTCGGGCGCCCTGCGCAACCACGAGCCTGTCGAGTCCTGCGTAATCGAGCCAGAACGCGCTCTCGGGACCGCGTCTGAGCGACAGCGCGAAACGTACCTGGTTGCTTGTCCTGTCGCCCCGGGCCCTCACACCATCCACCACGCCTGCCATCGCGGCCAGCACCGGAGTCCCCGCTCGGGCCCTCAGCCCGATGGCGCCGAGCTCAGCTGGGCCTGCCTCCGAGCTCGCGGGCAGGCCGAAGACTGTTACGCAAGGCTTGCCCGAGGCTGCGGCGGTTTCGCTGCAATCCAATGCCGCGAGCCTGCGCGTGCTCCGATCGTAGTCACCGCTGAGGTCGATGAACGTCGCCGACAGCAGCGGGGGCCTCAGGTCGCTGGGGCGTGGAGCGGGCGGAGCCTGGGCGTCCAACGTGCCTGCGTCGTGGGCGGCATCCGCCGAGGCGTCCAGGCTGGCTTCGAGCGCAGGCTGGGAAGCGTCCTGCGAGGTCATGCCGCCCTCCCTGCCGCCCGCGTCGGGGCCCGGTTGAGGGGGCTCGGGCGGGGCCGGGCTGGCCCCGCCGTCGCCTCCAGAGCCTGCAGCGGCCGCGTCCGGCGCGAGCTCGGGTGCTGGTCCCGCGCATGCGCTCAGCCCTCCCGCACCGAACGCCAACCACAGTGCTGCAGCGCAAGCGCTCGGACGGCGCACCGAGCTCTCAACCCTGACCCCAACCTGGTTCATGAGTTGCACTATGGGGTGCCATCGGTCGAATAAGACGTTTGCCCGGCAGGTAGTTGTCGTGTTTGCGGCATACACGCAGCCTAGAACAACGGTCCTGAAAGTCGATTCGAGTTGCCCGGCTTCGTTTCGATTCGGCTCAGGTCGATGCGGCTCAGGTCGATGCGGCTCAGGTCGATGCGGTGCAGGTCGATGCGGTGCACGGCACATTCGAGAAGGTCCCAACGCCGCCGGCGGGCGCTAGGGTGGTAGCGATGTGAAGGCACTACATAGGCCTCTTCGAGTGAGTCGCGCCAGACGGGCCGGGGGGCTGCGGCCTCAAAGCCAACGAGGCCGTGCCGCTGTGGGTGAGCCGTCTGCTGACTCGCCATGGCTGTCAGCTGCGTAGGATCAGCAAGTACTGCGCCGGCGTTGCCACCTTGCAGAATTCTCTCGCTCGACGCTCGGAGCTGGCCATACGGTTGTAGGAGGAACACTTGGACGAGCTTTTGAAGGAAATGGAGCGGTTCAGGGATATCACCAGCGCTTTCACGCTGGCGGATGTCGGCATCGTGCTGCTGCTCAGCTACGTATTGTCGTCGATGATCGCATGGATCTATCGCTACACTCACCAGGGTATTTCGTACTCGCAGTCATACACTCAAACCCTGGTGCTTCTGGGCATGGTCGTGGCTCCTATCATGTTGATCATAGGCTCCAACCTGGCGCGTGCCTTCTCGCTGGTGGGCGCGCTGCCCATCATCCGCTTCAGGAATGCCGTGAAGGAAACGCGAGACGTCGGGTTCGCCTTCGTCGTAATGGCCATTGGCATGGCTTGCGGGAGCCCCCGGCTGCCAGGGCCAACCCGCGGCTGCGTCCGAGGCAGCCCTGGGCCGGCCTCCCCGCTCGGGTGCCGCGGCTCAACCGCGGCGCACGCGACACGCCGCCGCACGGTCGTCGCTGTTGTGGCATCCCCGGACATCAACTAGGCTCGAGCCCGAAATGAACAGCCCGGCACTGCACCTCGAGGAGCGGCTCGAGCGCGACATCACGGCGCTGCGCGAGCGGGTCCGCAGCATGGCCAAGCTGGTGGTGAGTCAGCTCAAGGACGCCGTCAGCGCTTTTTCGGAAGGTGATCGCAAGCTCGCTTACCGGGTCGTGCTCAGGGATCACCGGATCGACGTCATGGAGCGCCACATCGATCGGATGTGCCAGGAGTTCCTGGTGCGCCACATGCCCGTGTCGACGCATCTGCGCTTTGCCGTGGCTGTCGCGAAGGTCAACTCGGAGCTGGAGCGGATCGGTGACTATGCGGAAGCTATCGCCAGGAGGGTGGCCGTCACGTCGGAGGCCCGGAACATTCCCCAGCGCGAGCACATTCTGCAGATGTCCAAGGTGTCTTTTGGGATGTTGGACGATGCGGTAGAAGCGTTTCTCCAGGGAGACGCGGAGGCTGCGACTCGA
Organism: Pseudomonadota bacterium; assembly: GCA_022361155.1. NCBI lineage: Bacteria > Pseudomonadati > Pseudomonadota > Pseudomonadota bacterium. The sequence goes on along the minus strand of JAKSBK010000210.1, from coordinate 35,444 downwards.
ACCCTCGACGCCGATCAGCAGGTCGACCGGCTCAACTCCCAGATCTTCGAGGCGCTGGCCGAGCCCGCGGAGGGGAATGTCAATCTGCCGGTGCGATTCGCGCTCGTGGGGCTCATCAATCGCATCGAGCGGGTGGCCGATCGAGCCTGCAACATCGCGGAGGAGGCGGTGTATGTTGTACGCGGTGAGGTGTTGCGCCATCTGCCTCGCGAGGACGTGCGCGTGCTGTTTCTCTGCAGGCGCAATGCGTGCAGAAGCCAAATGGCGGAGGCGATTGCCCGAAGCGTCGCCCCGGGCCACCTGATCTTCGCAAGTGCCGGCACCGATCCTGGCGCGCTCGATCGAGGAGCGGTCGATTTCATGCTGGAGCGGGGACTCGACATTTCGCGGCAACGCTCCAAGTCGACCGCCAAGCTGGGTCCGATCGAAGACTTCAATGTCATCGTGACCCTGTGCAAGGAAGCCGAGGACACGTGCCCGGCCGTCGCCTACGATGCGGTTCAGCTTCACTGGGACATTGCGGACCCGTCCTTGGCAACCGGTTCCGCAGAAGAACGGCACAAGGCATATCAAGAATGCTTCGAATCCTTGGATTCGCGAATCAAGGAATTGACCGACGCTTTGATAGGCGCTGACCGCAGAGAGGAAGAAGCATGAGGTACGTCGTCTTACTCGGGGCCGCGCTCTTGGCATGCAGCGGCGGGCTGGCATGCAGCAGCGGGCGGGGCGAACGCGCGATGATCCAGAACAAGGGGTCGGATACGATCGTCAACCTGGCGCAGGCCTGGGCGGAGGAATACCGCAAGGTGGATTCCAACGTGGTGATCGCGGTGACCGGCGGCGGTTCGGGGACCGGGATCGCGGCGCTCATGAACGGCACGGTCGACATCGCCAACGCCAGCCGTCGGATCAAGGACAAGGAGCGAAAGGCGGCCAAGAAGAACACCGGCAAGGACCCGGTCGAGCACACCGTCGCCTACGATGCCCTGGCGGTCTACGCACACAAATCCAACCCCATGGCACACATCTCTCGAGAGCAGCTGGCCTGCATCTACGGAGAGAAGGGCACCTGCACCAAGTGGACCGACCTCAAGGTCGAGGTCCCTGGATGCGCCGGACAGGAAATCGTGCGGGTGGGTCGCCAGAACAACTCGGGAACGTATGCGTTCTTCCGGTCATGGGTGCTTGGCAAGACCCAGGACTTCAAGCTCGGTTCGCGGGATATGCAAGGCTCCAAGGACGTCGTGGATCTGGTCCAGCACACGCCGTGCGCGATCGGTTACAGCGGCATGGGGTACAAAACCGGCGCGGTCAAGGCCATGTGCGTGCAGGTTGATGCGGGCAAGCCGTGCGTCGAGCCCACCATGGAGACGGCCATGTCGGGGCGCTACCCGATCGCGCGAGCGCTGTACATGTACACGTTGGGCGAGCCCAAGGGTGCCATCGCCAAGTACCTGAGCTGGGTGAAGTCCCAGGCGGCTCAGGCGATCGTCAAGAGCGTGGGCTACGCCCCGATCACCAAGGCCACGCTCAGACAACATTGAGGCGCGTGGACCCAACCCTGCAGCTCGGAGTCTCCCGCCCCCCTATGGAGGCATGCGGCCACAGGTCTCGGACGGCCGGGCAGCGATCTGGACGCCATGGGAGCCCAACGAGGCCATCTTGAGCAGCAACCACACGGCCGGCGGCGCCGGGGATGCGCGAGGTAGCCGGATCGAACCGTCCCGCAGCGTCAGAGCGCGTGTCGGGCGCACCAGCGAGCTCTTGATCGAGTGGGTGATCCGTGCCTGCGGTGTCAGCGCCGTCATCTTCGTGTTCGGGATCTTCTACTTCGTGTTCCGCGAGGCGGCTCCGCTGCTCTTCGGTGGGCTTGACTACGTCCAGTTCGTCGGCAGCCCCGCATGGTATCCGGATTCCGAAGTCAACGCCCGCTACGGTGCGCTGGCGCTGATCGCCGGCACGGTCAGCGTGACGCTGCTGGCCACGCTGCTGGCGATCCCGCTGGGGCTCGGCGCAGCGGTCTACGTCTCGGAGTTTTGCACCGGCAGGCTCAAGGAGACGCTCAAGGTCGTGGTCGAGCTGCTGGCGGCGATCCCATCGGTGGTCTGGGGTTTCATCGGCTTGATGATTCTCAATCCTATCATTATAGATCTGCTAGACGCACCCGTCGGCCTCAATATCCTCAACGGAGCGCTGCTGCTGGCGCTGATGAGCGTGCCCATCATGGTTTCGATCGGAGAGGACGCGCTCAAGGCCGTACCCGACACGTACCGCGAGGCGGCCGTGGCCATGGGAGCGACACGCTGGCAAACAACCTGGCGCGTGCTGCTGCCCGCAGCGCGCAACGGCCTGCTGGCCGCGGTGCTGCTCGGCGTGGGCAGGGCCATCGGCGAGACGATGGCGGTCCTCATGGCCACGGGCCACGCCGTCAACATCCCCACGAGTCCCCTCGATTCGGTTCGCACGATCACCGCAACCATAGCTGCCGAGCTCGGTGAAACGGCGAGGGGCAGTGATCATTATCGGATCCTGTTCGTGCTGGGAACGCTGTTGTTTCTGCTTACCTTCATGGTGAATCTGATCGCGGATGTCGCAGTCCGCGGAGTGCGTCAGCGGTAGCCGAAGTAAAGGTCATTTCAGGTTCTTGACGTCGTCGCCGCCGCTACATGAAGGATCATGATCATGTCGGTCTTTGCCACCACTGAGCTAGGAGCGCGCAAGCACCGCTCGGAGAAGGTCGCCTACGGCGTTTTCTTCGGCATGACCCTCGTGCTCATCCTGCCTCTCACGGGCATCATCGGACTGCTGATCGTTCGCGGGGCGCCCGCCATGACCCTCGACTTCCTTCTCGATGAGCCGATGCGCGGAATGACGGCAGGCGGCATCTATCCAGCCATCGTCGGTACCGTATGGCTCGTGGGCGTCTCGCTGCTGGTGGCCGCACCCATCGGCGTGCTGGCGGCAGTGTATCTGAACGAATACGCGCGCGATAACTGGTTCACCCGGATCATCAACCTTGCCATCATCAATCTCGCGGGTGTGCCCTCGATCGTGCACGCGTTGTTCGGGGTGGGGGCCTTCGTGCTCTTTCTCGGCCTGGGGACCAGCATTCTGTCGGCGGCTCTGACCCTGGCGATCATGACGCTGCCCGTCATCATCGCCAGTACCAAGGAAGCGCTTGCCGCCGTCCCCATGGCCTTTCGGGAAGCCTGTTGGAACGTGGGAGCGTCTCGCTGGCAGACCATCCGGCATGTCGTGCTCCCAAACTCGATCGCCGGCATCCTCACCGGCGTGATCCTCCAAGTCTCGCGGGCCGCCGGTGAAACCGCCCCCATCATGTTTACCGGGGCCGCCTTCTTTCTGCCTCTGCTGCCTGAATCGGTCAACGACCAGTGCATGGCGCTGTCGATGCACCTGTTCACGATCTCGACCCAAGTACCGAACGTGCCCGAGGCCATTCCCTACGCGACCGCCCTGACCCTGCTGGCCGTCGTCTTGTCCGTCAACGCCGCCTCGATCGCCTTCCGAATCCACCTCAGGAGCCGCAGAAAATGGTGAGCAAGGTGGTGAGCAAGGTGGCGTTCGATGGTCTCAGCGTCAGCTACGGCCCGAAGGTGGCCTTGCACAGGGTCTCTCTCGACCTGAGGGCTCACGAGATCCTGGGCGTCATAGGACCCGCCGGGTCCGGCAAGACGACCCTGCTGAAGGTGCTCAATCGCACCCTGGAGCGGATTGCGGACGTGAAGGTGGAGGGCTCCGTCCGCTTGGACGGGGAAGACGTCTACAGGATGCGCAACGTCTCCATGTTGCGGCGTCGTATCGGCATGGTGGCGCCGCTACCCGTGGGACTGCCCATGTCGATTTTCGACAATGTTGCTTTTGCTCCCCGCATGGCCGGGCCTCGAGACCGGACCGAGATCGGCCGGCTCGTGCAACGCTGCCTCGAGCAGGCGGCGTTGTGGGACGAGGTCAAGGACCGGCTCGACGACCTGGGAACCCGGCTGTCGGGCGGCCAGCAGCAACGGCTCACCATAGCGCGAGCGCTATCGCACGAGCCCGAAGTGCTTTGTCTCGATGAGTTTTCGATCGCCGTCGATCCGGTCACCACGATGCGAATCGAGGACGTGCTCAAGCAGTTGCGCGAGCGAATGGCCATCATACTGGTGACGAATCTCGTGCAGCAAGCTCGGCGTTTGGCCGACAGAACGGCATTCCTGCTGAACGGCGAGCTGGTGGAGGTCGGGGCCACGAACGATGTGTTCGGCCGGACACCGGCTGACCGCCGAACCTTCGAGTACGTGCACGGCGTGTTCGGATGACGGCCGTGCGGCAAGGAATCCGGGCCAGCGAGCTGAGCCTGTGGTACGGGGACTTTCAGGCGCTCAAGGACGTAAGCCTCGATATCAAGCACGGGTTGGTCACCGCGCTCATCGGCCCTTCTGGATGCGGAAAGACCACGCTGCTGCGCTGCTTCAACCGGATCAACGAACGCATCGAAGGCGTGCGTACGGTGGGCTCGGTGCAGATACTCGGCCACGATATCTATGCGCCGGAGGTCGATCTGATCGAGCTTCGCAGGCGGGTCGGAATGGTCTTCCAACGGCCGAACCCACTTCCGCTGTCCATAGCCGAGAACATCGTGTTCGGACTCAGGATTCATCGAGGGCAACGCTCGAAGTCAGGCGAAACGGAGGCCTACGTAGAGCAGGCGCTGAGCCGAGTCGGGCTATGGGACGACCTCAAGGACAAGCTTCGTGCGCGGGCGACCACCCTTCCTCTCGAGCAGCAGCAGAAGCTGTGCATTGCCCGCCTGCTGCCGCTGAAGCCCGAGGTGTTGCTGATGGACGAGCCCTGCTCTGCGCTTGATCCTGCGGCCACCCAGCGGGTGGAGGAGCTGATCAGGGAGCTTCGCGGCGGCTACACGATCTTGATCGTCACCCACAACATGGCTCAGGCCCGGCGTGTCAGCGACGAGTGTGTCTTCATGCTGCTGGGGGAGAAGATAGAGCACCTTCGCACCGAGACCCTGTTCCTCAATCCCACGGACAAGCGAACCGCCAACTACATTGAAGGGCGCTATGGCTGACGAGTCACTCACCGGGCGATACAGACGAGCTATTCTTCCGCGGGCCCTAAGGGCCCGCTGCGCGGGCATGACCTCGGCCGGCCGGAACCACCGCGAGGCGGGAGATCACGCCTTTGATGGCGATCGGTTCGCCCATGACCCTGTGATCGTCCAGGGCGATCGCAGCGACCGCTTGGCCCGAAACATCGTCGACGACCGTGTAGAAGGCATCCGCACCGAGCGCCCCGCGGCGCGACCAGTGCGACGTGCCCGGGTCGGCCACCGCGCCCACGCCGACCACGCTCACTGCCGCTTGCGGGGTCAGGGGATCGGCTACGAGCTTGGCGAAATCGAGCACGGCCACGCCGTTGCCGCCTGACTGCGGGATGTAGGCGAGCATGCGGTTGTAGTTTCCTCCAGGCACGAGGAAGTGGGTCCCGCGCGCGCTGGGCTGGCCGCTCAGCGACACGGTGTGATCAACAGCGACGCCATCGCCGAGCAGCGTGTCCCAGACGTTGACTTCGCCCTGGGTGCAGCTCGGTTCATCCACGCAGGCATTGATCACCAAGATGAAACGGTGGTCCGGGGACTGGCTCACCGAACCGCTCAGCGGCAGCTTGTCGCGAACCACCGAATCGTTGCTGGTATCGACAATGGAAAAACCCTGGCCGCCGGTGCACTGGAAGTAGGCATAGCCGTTGAAGGGCGAGATGGCCTTGTCGTGGGTGCCGCCGGCCGGCATGCCCGCGCTGTCGGTGTAACCGCAGACCGGGATGGCGTAGTCCACGGTCTTGTGGTCCAGATCCAACGGGAAGACCGCGGCATCGTTGGTGTTGGTCGCGTACGCCTTCGGCGCGATCGAGGGGTCGTAGACCAGCTTGCCGTGACCCGAGTTGTCGAGCGCCGCCACGACCGGTCCCATTAGCTCGAGCGTGTCGATGTCCGCGATGTAGAACGCGCCCTCTGCGTCGGAGTGGGTCCAGATTTCGTGCCCGTGGTTGGGGTTGTACAGATGCGTGGGCCGGCCACCCACGTCGAGCCTGGCCTCCACCGCTTGCGCGGCTGTATCGATCACCACCAGTTGGTTCTTGCCCCGGTCGTTGACGAAGAGCCGCTCGCCGGATGGAGCCACGACCGCATCGCCCCAGTTGGCCCCGTGCATTTCGATTTCCTCGAGCACGGGCCTCTCGGCACCGGGCCGGAGGATCGTGATCCAGGCCTCGTCGTCCATGGGGTCGTTGGGGCTGCCGAGCCTCTGGCTGAACACGTAGAGCTGCTCGAAGGCGTGTCCGGGCGCTGGCGGGTCGACCAGGCACACGTTGAACTGGATCTGGTCGGTCGTGTTTCTGTGCGTCGCCTCGATCCGGATCTCCCACAGCCCGGCCATGGCTAGGTCCATGCCGGCGATCTCGAACACTCCATCGCCGAAGTCAGGCGAGCGATCGCGCACGGTGATCGGGCCGGCGTCGTGCGCGTGCGCGGGCATGCGGGCCTCGACCTCCATGCCGACGCCCATCGGTGGCTTGCCGCTCATGTCGAGCAGCTGGACGAGCCAGGTGTGTCTGCCGGGGTGCTCGGGCCACGGCGAGGCGTTCAACAGCCGCACGATGAACTCGCCCTCGGTGCCGCTATGCTCGAGCCCGGGGCGCAAGGCATGACAGCCCGGCCCGCCCTGGGGCGGAAGCGTGGTGACCGGCATGGCGGCCATCTCGATCGCGGTTGCGATCCCCTGCAACGTGGTGCGGTCGGATGCGCCGAAGCCGCCGGTCGGCCCGGCGGCCATCTGGATCGCGGTTGCGATCCCCTGCAGCGTGGTGCGGTCGGACGTGCCGAAACCCCCGGTCGCGGGCGCAGTTGCCAACAGGTCCTGCAGCCACGTGCGATCTTCCGGTGTCAGGCCGTGTGCCGCGTGCTCGTCTTCGCCTCCGCAGGCCAGCGCTGCCACGGCCAAAAGGCCAGCTACGCCGATCATGCTGCCAGAGCTGCTAGGTGGGCGCATGGATACCTCGCTTTTTGAACTTGGTCTTCAGGTTGGAATGCAGCCGTGCTTTCGAAATCGGTCCATCGGGATCGACGGGGGTGTGTTCAAGACGCGTCGTGGTCGCTTTGTGCGCACAAGGGAGCCGCATAGCCGCTTTGGCGTTCTTCGTCGAGCGGCCTTCTAGCACAAAATGAAATTGATTGTCATTATCGGTGTGATACCCGATCCGACGCTCCCCACCTGGCTTTTCCGACCCGAGTCATGGCCCACGACCCCCACACCGAAGCACCCCATGCGGGGCAGGCCTGCTGTTCCTTGCTGGCTTGGCCCTTTGGGCAAGCGGCGTCGATCCGCAGGATCAAGGGATCCCGTGCCTTCCGCCGGCGCTTGATGGAGCTCGGACTGGTGCCGGGGACCCGGATCCGGGTCGCCAAGGTCGCCCCGCTTGGCGACCCGCTCGAGCTCGAGGTGCGCGGTTCGAGGCTGTCGCTGCGGCGTCACGAGATCGCAGCGCTCGAGGTGTCCAGCCCCGAGCGGCCGCGACGCCTCCGGGTGCTTTCGTGATCGAAGCCGAGGCGGTGCCTGTGCCCGCTCGGGCGAAACCGCTGGCGGCTCGCCCTGTCGTGGCCATCGCAGGCAACCCCAATACCGGCAAGAGCACCCTGTTCAACCGGCTCACGGGCCTGAGCGCGCGGGTTGGCAACTATCCCGGAATCACCGTGGACCTGCTCTCCGGCACCACGCGGCTCGCGCCGGCGTGCGATGTGGAGCTTCTGGATGTGCCGGGCAGCTATTCGCTGGTGGCCCGTTCGGCCGAGGAGCAGCTGGCGATCGACCGCCTGCTGGGCCTGGTCGACGGCAAGCGGCCGGCTGCGGTGATCGTGTGCGTGGATGCCACCAACCTGGTGCGCAACCTGTACCTGCTGCTGCAGCTGCAGGAGCTCGGGCTCAATACGCTGGTGGCGTTGACCATGACGGACGAGGCTCCGGGTGTGCTGGCGGACGCCGGGCCGCTATCCCACCGGCTCGGCTGTCCCGTCGTGGCCACCGTACCGCGGCGCGGCCAAGGAATCGACGAGCTCAAGCAGCGCCTTGCGGAGCTGCTCGACACCCCGCCGCTCGAGCCACGCCGTCGCTGGACGCCGAGCTCGCCCTTGCGCCGCGAGCTCGCGCGCATCCGTGCGGCGCTGCCTTCGCACTGGCCCGCGAGCGACGGCCTTGCGCTGTGGGCTCTCATGTCGCTGGGCGAGGGAGACGGGCTCAGGCACGTGCCCGACACGCTGCGGGCGGCGGTTGGCAAGAGCCCCCTCGATGGCGAGGCCGTGGACGACGAAGCGGTCCAGGGCCGCTATGCCTGGCTCGATCGGGAGATTGCGCCGCTGCTGTCCCCGAGCCCCCGGCGTGCACTGACCGAGCGCGTGGACGCGGCGGTGCTGCACCCCGTCGTTGGTTTCGGCATCTTCCTGCTCCTGATGTTCATGGTGTTTCAGTCGCTGTTCGCTTGGGCCGATCCCGTTGTTACCGGGGTCGAGTGGCTCCTTGCCGGGTTTTCCGAGCTCGTGTCTTCGCTGCTGCCCGAGGGCATCATAAACGCGTTCATCTGCGAAGCGGTGATCGGTGGCGTGGGCAGCGTGCTGGTGTTTCTGCCTCAGATCTTGCTGCTCTTTTTGTTCATCGGCTTGATGGAAGACAGCGGTTACCTGGCGCGCGTCGCCTACCTGATGGATCGCATCATGAAGCTGATGCGGCTGAACGGTCGCGCATTCGTGCCGATGCTCTCCGGGTTCGCCTGCGCCGTGCCTGCGATCATGGCCACGCGCACGATGGAACGCCGGCGCGATCGATTGCTGACGATGATGGTGGTTCCGCTGATGACCTGTTCGGCACGCCTGCCGGTCTACACGCTGATCATCGGGGCGCTCTTTCCTGCGAGCGCGGCGCTCGGTTTCGTCTCCGTGCAGGGTGCCCTGATGATCGCCATGTACCTGTTTTCGGTGCTCATGGCTTTGGGGGCCGCCTGGGTGCTCTCCAGGACGGCTCTGCGCGCGGCTCCGGTGCCGCTCCTGCTCGAGCTCCCGCCCTACCGCCTGCCACGCATGGCCGACGTGCTGCGCATGATGTGGAGGCGCAGCAAGCTCTTCTTGACCGAGGCGGGCACCGTGATCTTGGGCTGCACGATCGTGCTGTGGGTCTTGCTGAGCTTCCCGCAGCAGCCGCCGAACCAGAGCGAGCTCGATGCCCGGCTCGAGCGCGCCGAAAGCGCCGAAGCCGCCGAAGCGATCGAGCAGGAACGCGCTGGAGCACGCTTGCGCAGCAGCTACGCGGGTCGCCTCGGGCGCTTGATCGAGCCGGCGATCGAGCCGCTGGGCTTCGACTGGAAGATCGGCGTCGGCCTGGTGGGCGCCTTTGCCGCGCGCGAGGTGTTCGTATCCACGATGGGCGTGGTCTACAACCTCGGTGCAGGGACGGACGAGCGCAGCACGACCCTGAGGGACCGGCTCAAGCGCGAGCTGCGCGAGGACGGAACCAGGACCTACACGCCGCTTGTCGGCCTGTCGCTGATGGTGTTCTTCGCCTTGGCTTGCCAGTGCATGAGCACGCTCGCGGTCGTCAAGCACGAGACCGGCGGCTTTCGCTGGCCGAGCTTCATGTTCGTTTACATGACCCTGCTCGCGTGGACGGCGAGCTTCCTCGTGTTTCAGGGCGGCCGCCTGCTAGGCTGGCAGTAGCCTCTGTCGGGCTATGATGTGCCTCCTTTCTCTTGGCTTTAGGTTGAGGTCGCGTGACCCACTCCTTGCCGTGCTGGACCCGACACGCCCACGTCCGTGCAACGGAATTGGCGCTCGACTGGGCAGCTGGGGCCTGTCCGCATACGCCTTCCTGATTCCGTTCGAGGGCATCGGGCACTGGCGTGTTGACAGGGCATTAGGTCTGCGACTCGCCGACCTTGCGATGTTGCTCGCGGTGCCTGCTTTCGCGCCGTTGCTCTGGAGGAACCGCGACAGGCTCGTAGGATCACGGCTGCTCATCGCTTGCGTCGCGATGGCACTGGCCCTGACGGCAAGCGGCCTGGTGAACGGCAGCAGCCTACGCAGCACCCTGAAGGTTTGGGGCCTCCCCTACGTTGCTGCAGCCTGCGCGGCGCTGGCTGCCGACAGGCGAGACCGTCTAGTGATCCGCGCGGCGGTGGCGGGAGGCACCCTCGCCCTGACTGCGTCCGTGCTTGGCTACCTGCTGTCTTGCACGACCCAACTGCTGCCTCGAGGAGCGTTCGTTCACATCGGACGGCATCCGTTGTTCGACATGTGGCCGAGGCTGACCGGAAGTTTCGGCTCAGACACCCAGGCCATGGGTGAGTACACGCTAGTCTGGACCGCCCTCGTTACCCTGCTAGGCGCGGGCCACGGCGCCCGGCGCTTAGGCCCCTGGCTCACGCTTGGATGCGTCACCGAAGTGCTCAGTTTCAGCCGAGCTTGGTTGGGGGCCCCTATCGTAGCAGGCGCTGTTGCTCTGAGGATGGCCAAGAATCCAGCTCCTGGACTCGTGAAGGCAGCGGCGCTCGCAGCATCTGTGGGACTGGCGGGCGCTGGCTGGATCATGAACCTGGGAATCGATACCTGGCCACAAGCCGACTCAGACCGCCGCACAGTAGACTGTGCGCGGATCGACCTGGAGCATCAGGTCGCCTTCTTCCAGGAGCGCAAGCGCTGCGTAGTGTTTAGAGCTCGACACGATCGCGGTGGTTCACTGACCCGGTACATGCTCGCCAACAGGACCTCCATCGCAGCCTTCCTCGAGAACCCATGGTTCGGAGTAGGGCCAGGAAACTACGGCGGGCACGCGCTCCGTTTTGTGGCCAAACGCTATCAGCTCGGACCCGACCCTCGCACCAACGAATATGCTACCCCACACAACACCTACCTCGGGCTCGCCGCCGAGGCCGGCATACTCGGTGTGATCAGTCTTGTGGGGCTACTTGCGACGCTCTGGCGCCGACGCTGTGACGTTGAAGATCGAACGCTGTGGCTGACCACTTGTGCGCTAATGTTGGTCGGTTTCACCAGCGATGTTCTGCACCAGCGCTATCTTTGGCTGCTGCTCGGACTGCTGTCCCCCGCGAAACGAGACGCTTGATTCTCGTGGTGTTGCGGCAGGCGAGCACTTCACGCTCAAGCCCTTCCGCTCTCGCACGAATTCTGCGCAAGCGCCGGTAGATCGGTCGTGAGGCACGTGTGGAAAACAGTATCGCACGGTTGACGGCCCAGCCAAGCGCCGGGGGCGCCGTCGGCCAATGCCACCGAAAGAGCACCGTACCGGGCACTCGCGCAACGATCCGAGTGCTGTAGTGTTTGGGATCGCACTTAGCCAACGCATCGCCGCGGAGGATCCAACCAGCTCCAGGGTCTCGGCTGATCACCCGGTGGACCCGCAGCGCTCCCGTCAGCGCCACGACAGCCACGTCTCCCTTTCGCAACTCTTCCGGTCTGCAGGCAACAACGGACACCCGTGTTCCCGGCCACACCCAAGGCATCATGCTGTTTCCTTGCAGGCGCAGCGGAGCGCTCAGCTTGGACAGAGCAAGGAAGAAACCCCTCTCATCGTTAGCATCGTTAACAGCAAGGTCTCCACGAACAGAAGCGGCGCCCCCATGGGTTTCGCCGCTTCCGACCACGGCTGGCTGTGTCCATCCTCCTCGAAATATCCCCAACATTCCTCGTCGTTGCGCCTTGCCAGCGGCGCCCGGTCCTCGCCGAAACGCGCAAATCATTCTCTCGCGGGCCCTAAAGGCTCGCACTGGGCGTATCGGGGAACTCGCAAACCCCCGGCTGAATATCGCAGCCCAAGGCCAGCACGCTGAATTGAGCGCTCTCTTCGATCGCCGGTGGCTCGTAGGGCCGCCTAGCTGGGTCCTGAGGTGGTTCGCTCTGCCCAGGGACTTCGTCCTTCATTTGGATTCTCCAAGGCTTCACTAGTAGAGTATCTGCACCCGGCCGCGACCCGAGTTCGATTTGGGGTCGCCGAATGCGAGATCAGGGAAACCGTCGCCGTTTATATCACCTACATACTGGACGAAGCCCCATACGTTCTGATTGTCGCTGGAATTGCCCGCAACTATTAGGGGCTCGCCCGCCATGTCATGCCGTAGCCTAACAGAAGCCACGTCTGTGCCGATGGCGCCGGACTGTGCGCCCGACGCGACGTTGTCGGCATAGAACAGCAGCCCGGCACCGGGATGTCCACCCAACCCGGCGCTACCGATGAACAGCTCGCCCTTGCCGTCACCATCAATGTCTGCGTTCGAGGAAAAGGGGCCGCGAACCGATGCCATCGCCACGCCGAGGGAATCCGTGTTGGCGCCGCCCGCGTTGTCAAGCACAACCGCTTGGCTGGGGTCGAAGCTTCCGAGCCCGTCGCCGGGCCACACCTGCACCTGACCGAGGCCCCCGGCGAGGAACCACAGCCCCAGATCGGGTCCAGAACCGCCGACAACGTCACCCAACGCTGCGACCCGAACTGGGCTACCAGTTGGCGGTCCCGAAGCGATCTCGAGCAGCTCACTCTGATCCACGGCGACCAGCCCGCCGCCAGCACTGTAGGTCTGGCCAAATACACGGTAGACCGACCAGGGGGTACCGGTTCGGCCACGACCCAGAGTCGTGATTACGAGGTCGGAACGGTTATCACCCTGCAAGTCACCGACCCCCGTCACCCCCCAACCGAACTGGTACCTTCCGGAAACGGCGAAAACAAAGCCATCCGGGTCATTCCCCGCCATTCCGGGCGTTCCAGGAACGACGATCCTGGTACCGGATGCATAGGCTTTCCGGCCCAGCACAACGTAGACTCTGCCCTCGAACCCGCTGGCGAATCGGGCACTCGTTGCCAGGTCCGAGAGACCGTCGCCGTCGAAATCACCGACAGCGTCTACCCGCCCACCCAGCACGGCAAGGGACTCACTCGATACCAAACACACGTCAACCCGTCCCGCCACGCCGCAACCCGCCGGTACATCGATAGCGGTGGGCCACTCATCGGGACAGGCTTTGCCTGGATCAGCATCACGCCCGAAAAACACATAGACTCGTCCCATGTCCCCGCCCTGCGTTGAGCCGAGCCCAGCACCTTCTCCAATAGCAAAATCAGCACAACCGTCCCCGTTGAAGTCTCCGAGGCCCGCGATTTGCTCACCGAAGGCTCCATGCTGGACTGTCATCGAGTCCGGCAAGCCCGTGAAAGTCACCGATGGGGCATCCGGCAAGCGATCTCCGGCCCGAGCGCCAAAGTACAGATACGCCTCGCCATCGCCACCGAGCATGAGATCGGGGCGGCCGTCCCCGTTGACGTCTCCCAACGCTACCATGCGCATGCCGAGCCGAGCCGAGCCGGCAAGCTGGACTTGGTGGTCACGAAAGCTCAGAGCGACGGGAACGTTGTAGCCCGGGTCCGACGCAGCAGGTAGAGGCGTCAATTGGCCTCCTCCGTCCACCCCTCGAAGAATGCACCGCACAGGCTCCCCCATCCGAAACCCCGAAACATTCGCCTCCTGCACGTTCCCGCCCGCCGCTGGGTTCACGCCCAGCGTATAGGACCTAGCCGCCGACCAGCTGGCTTCGTCGGCGATCTGCCCCGGCGCCACAACACAGCGAAGCTCGTAGCCTGCAAGAGGCTGACCCATTGCCGCATCATCCACCGCGGTCCAGCGAAAGCGCACCGTGCCTGCGCGCGGATTGTCATCCTCCGTAGCAGGCGTCGTTGTTGGATCCAGAAGAGTCAGATCCGTGATCGGGTTGGGCGGCGGAAGGCTGTCAATGGTCACAGTCAGCACCTGCTCGGCGAACGCACCACCTCTTGCTGTGTCCGAAACTCTCACTCGAATATCAACCTCGCCCTGCTTGGCCGCCACGCACTCGCTGATGTCTCCACTAACGCCGACGGACGTGGTCTCGACGGGAAGGTCCGCAATCTGAATCTCGACCAACGAGCCCGCGGCCGCGTCTGTAGTTGCTTCGACCTGAACATTGAACATCCCCGTACCCGCGCATCCCCCCGAGGCATCCAATGCCGCCCCGTTCATGGGGGCCGTAATCGCAAGGGTGGGGATATCCACGACCTGCACCTGACACGGGGGGGTGATGCCGAGGTTGCCAGCACCGTCGGTAGCCTCCACCACCACCGAGTAGGTTCCTCCGTTTTGGAAGCTCACATTCGGGAACAGAAACTGTGAGGCGCCTGAGGGAACGGGCGTCGTTGACGTGAAAACCGGCACGGCTGGCGTCATGCCATCGGTACGGAAGATCTTCAGCTCAAGCGCTGCAACCGGCGAGAATACCCGAACATTCTTGGTGATCTCGCCCCCTGAGGTCGAAGGAGTGAATGCTTGGCACAAGGCGCCGTCCACTGGATCCTGCTCGTAGAAAAGTACATCCGGTGGTTGACAGTCGTGGTTCAGCGTGAGCGGGCTTGACTGGCCTTCCAGCCGGCCGCCCTGCTGACGGGCGACGATATTGACGGTGGGCGAGGTCCCCGCGGCGACGGCTACTGAAGCGAAGGTGGCTCGACCTCGGAATCCCATGGGCATGGCCGGCGCCGCGACGCAGTCGGCGCTGCCGCCCGACAGCTGAACACCCGTAGCTTCAACATGAAGTGTAACGGGGCGGCCCACCTCGTCGCACAGCACCTCGAATCGCACGTCGCAAGCGGGTGTCGTCGGGTCAAGGTCCGCCACATAGCTTTGGCCCTCGTACGTGTTTCCCGCAGAGTTGAAGCGCAATGCATCCGGGTTCTGAGGGTCCGGAACGGCGAAGGCGAGCTTCGGTGCATCTGATTGGCGCTCAACGGCGACTCGTTCCTGGGCAACGTTGCGAGCCACGTCACGCACTTCGAGGCACAGGGACTGCATACGGTTACTCGACAGCGTGACATTGGCGCTCACGCTCCGCGATCCATCGTGCGTCTGGAACGGAACGCCCTCGATCCCGGTGCACTCCGCTGCCCGCACCCCGGTGCAGCCGTCGCCCATGAGGGTGCCTTCAAGCTCGACTTGCAGCCCGGCCTGCATGCTGTTGACGTCGTCGGTCTCGATGAAGCTCGTGCCCGCCGCAGGCGAATCGATACCCAGGGTGCAGGGCACGGTGTCCACGACCCAGCGCCCGGCAGCGGACCTGGTGAGGTTGCCAGCGTCGTCCCGGCATTCGGCAAAGACCGTGTGGCCGCCGTCTTCAAGTGAAACGCCTCCGAAAGTCGCAATGGCCTGGGGCCCGTTGACCACCGGATTCATCATGGGGGGGGTATTGAAATTGCCGTCCACGATGAGCCGCACGGGCTGGTTCGCGGCGGAGCTGTCGGTCGTGACCTGAAAGTCCGTCTGAAAACCGGGCATGCTCGACACATCGTCCTCGAGGTTGAGAAAACCCGTATCGGTGCGTGGTGCGGTCAGCTCGCAACTTGCGCCTTCGCAGTCGACCAGCAGATCGCCTGGATAGCGCAGCGCATCGCACACGACGCCCGCGAGGTTGAACCTGACCTCGAGCAGGTTCGGAAACGTGCCGCGGTTGCCGAGCTCGACGTCGTCGAATACCAGCGCCCCACCCGCTGCCGCGACCACCGGCCCCGGCGTGCCGTTGACGAACAGCTGCCCTTCCACGCCGTCGAGCGCGTTGGTCGCCAGCGCGACGGTGGTGGCAAAGGTCATCCCGCAGCCCTCGCCCACGGTGTCGCTTCCCGGTCCGAGCGTCCGCTGCGTGGCACCCATGGCCGGCGGCAGCGGTGTCACGAACAAGGCCGTGGGACATCCTCCCGGCCCGATCGGCGGACCACCCCCAAGGTCCGGAGCCGTGTACACCACACCCGCGGACCGAACGCTGCCGAGGAACGTCTCCGCGCTCAGCTCGTGCGTGCCGGCGGGCAATGTCACCATGATCATGGCGTTGCCCGCGTCGTCGGGCGCGCCCACCCCCTCGAGCAGCCTCGCGAGCACCGGGTCTCCGGCGTCGACATGCAAGACGATCCTCGCCTGCCTGGTGAGATTCGTGGACGTGACCGCCACCAGCGTCTGAAAGCCAGGCTGGTCCGGACTGATATCGTCCGCCGGTGTGAACATCTGGTTGGGCGCTGGGCTCACGATCGTGAGCATGCCCGCGCCATCGTCGCTGACGCTGCAGCCGCAAAACAATACAGATGCAAGCGTCCAGATGACGCCCGCTTCCCGCGCGGCAGGGCGATCCAGCTGTTTCACCGCGGCTGCTCTTCTATCAACGCCTGGAACCTGGCCGATCACCATGTGAGTGTCTCCTTCGTCCGAAATCCGCTCCATGACAAGTCCAGCGCCTGTGGGTCACTCTGCATATGTTCAAGTCGGCGCCGCCCCAGAGGGGACGGTCTCCCAAGTCGGTCGCTTCCCCGGCCTCCGCAACTTAACGAGCTGGCCCGGCATCGCCGAAGCCTCGGGTGCTGGCGCCCCACCCTCTTCGGGTCGCACCCATTTCAGCGCCGCCGAGAGCTCTTCGTCGCGAGGTGTGATCCGGTCGGGAAACGACTCGAAACTACCCCTTGCAGCCTGGCGGTACGGCCCAATGGGCGATACCTCTCGATCGAAGGGCGATCTCCCGTGAACCGACTGGTAGCGCGTCTTGGCGGCCGCACATGCTGCCCCATAGGGGCCGAGGGCATCGCCGGCTGCGCGCGCCGTCGCAAAGCAGCGAGAACAATAATGGCGCAGGTCGCACTCTCGACAGCCATGCAGATCGTCCCAGGTCAGCTCTCGAATCGTCCTGACGTTTTCGTCGTACTTCCAGGAAGCCTCGATCCCGTCGCGCGACGCGTTCCCGCACGCCACCTCGAGTTGAGAGCACGGTCTGAGCTCTCCGTTGGCCTCGATATGAAGCGTTCGGCAGGCTCCGCAAACAGGACGTTCATTGCTCTTGTAACGAGGCCCGGTGATCTGCGCTCTCCTCTTGATCTCGGGGTCGCTAACGATGCGCTGCTTGAGCTCCCATGGATACGCCATGGCCTCGGGATCCCGGCGGCCGTCTTCGCGCGGCATAAGCACGCTCTGATCCAGACTGAAAAGCGCACCAAGGTCGCTGGCCAACCGCATGTAGCGCCTGTAGTCGCCGCCGTTGACAGTCATGATCGGCGTCTTGACGCGCACGCGCACGTTCTCTTCGACAAGGTACCGCACTCCTCTGGTGGTGCGTTCCCACGATCCCGGCACGCCCGTCACCCAGTCGTGTACCTCTGGGCGTGGCGAATACAGGCTAATCTGCACCTCACGCACGTTGAGGCGCGCGAGGGCACGGGCCAACTCCTTGCTCATCGTCAGCCCGTTGGTGAACAAAGTGATCGAGAAGCCAAGCCCGCTCGCATACTCGACGAGCTCGAGAAAATCCCTGCGGAGCGTAGCCTCGCCACCCGAGATGCACAACATGAGCACGCCCAGACCGGCCAGTTCATCCATGACCCGTTTGACCTGCTCGGTTGTCATCTCCCCCTTCTTACCCTGCACTTGATAACAGTGGACACAAACCTCGTTGCAGCGGTCCGCGATTTCGATGGTTGCCGTGAGGGGAAAGTCGCGTGCCTCGCCAAGGCGAAAGAGCAAGTCATCCGCGTTTGCCGTCTGACTAGCTGCCGCCCCGCTCGTGGCTGTTACTCGCACTGCAATGCTCCCAACTCGTGGAGGCGCTCAACGAAGCAGCGCGCGTCCGCCTCCGCCTTGACGCAGTCCACTTCGAATTCCTCTGCGAGGCGAACCGCAATCTCACGGATGGAGCGGCGGTCCGCGAGTTCCCAGACTCGGCTGCCCACATCGTTTAGCGCATGGAGCTCCTGACGATCGATAATCACCAGAACCGCACGACCGTCAACGTTACGCCATGCCACCCGGTCGGCCCTTCGAATCAGACCATTGAGCTTGGTGCTCGACCCTGGAGCGAGTTGCTCAGGCATTGTTCATCCATTCTTCAATGACGTCGCGCAACGGGGCTCCGAGGACAGTCCAAAGCTCGGCGACGGGGAGCGCGCGGCTGATCTCGGCACAGGCCGCCAAGAACCTCGCCTCGCCAGAAGCCCCGGTACCGCTCTTGGCATTCTCACGCACAGCGAGGGTGGCGTGAACCAAATGCAGCGGGACTATGCGAGCGGGCGAGCAACTTGCCTTGCGAACTCGCAGGATACCGGCCACCGCCAGAGCCCTACTCGAAGATACTGGTGAGTGCGCAGGCGCGCCGCCCGGGACTCCCCACGCGAACCAGCGGCTGCGGCAGCGAACCAGAGCAGCATGATCATAAGACAGCACACGAGCGCCGGCGCACTGATCGGCCGAGGTGGACTTGCCGGCGCCCGAAGGACCCATGAGCAGTACGACCTTCTCACCGAGCTGAAGCGGGACAGCATGCAGACGAATGCCACCCTCACGCTCCACGACCGTCGCAGAGAGCGCGGAGGTAAGCGCCCGGATTCCCTCGTGCGCGGACGGCACGAGCGCCCTTGCCGCGTAGTCACCCCGGTCGCACCGACGGAGCATCGCATGCAAACCGCGTGTGCGAACTCTAGCCCGATCGCCGTGCCATTCGCATGCGACGTCAGCGTCCCCCTCGAGCGTAGGGCCCGGGCCCGCTTCGAGCGCACACGCGATTCGGCCAGCCACCGGAAGTGCGTCCGAGCAGGCGGTGATGTAGGACTGTACCGCTGGAGGAACATCCCACTGCAACCCCCTTACCCGGACATCGAAACGCACGCCCCCGAAATAAAAGCTCCGGCGGCGCCCGGAAACGCCAAGCGCGAGAGCAGCATCCGAGTCTGTCAGGGCCAAGCCAAGCTCCATCATGTTCCGGCAAGCCACTCGTTCGCTGTGGGTTTGCGCGAACACAACCATCCCGCCAGCTGCCTAAACCAGCACAACATCTTCCACATCTAGGGCTCGTTGTGCAACCACGCTACGGGTTTCTTCGTCGCGCTGGGTGGCGATTTCGTAAAGCCGTGCGAGCAGGTTGGGGTGCTCGCGGATGCTGTGTTGAAACTGCTCGTGTGTGAGTTCCAGCGCGACTGTGGGATGGGTCGCGACCACGCTGGCGTTGGCCTCTCGACGCAGAACGAGCGAAATTTCGCCCACGACGTCGCCCGGACCGAGCACGGCGAGGACCACGGTGTCGCCGTCTTCGTCAGGACTGCAGACGCTCACCTCGCCGCTGGCAATCAGATACAGCCCGGGGGCTTGGCTTCCCTGCGTTATCAGTGCCCGACCCGCTCCAAAGTGGCAGGTCTTGAAGCGACCCATGAGCTGTTCGCGCTGCTTGGGCTGTAGGCTCGACAGGATGGGACTGTGGCGTACGAGGTTTTGGAGCATCCTGCGCTGGCAAAAACGGGCCAAGGTCTCGCCGAGCGCGGGCTCTTGACCCGCAAGCTCTTCAAGGCGCTCGCGCGACGCCACCAGCACCTCCGAGGCGGTGGCTGCGATGACCGAGGCCGCACGGGGAGCGTCGCTGACGAGCGCCATTTCGCCGAACAGATCGCCCGGGCCCAGATTCGCGAGCCCTGCATGCTCGCCCGCGCTCTGCCGAACGACCTGCAGCCGACCCCGCGCCAGCACGAAGGCCTCGCGACCAGGCTCCCCCTCGCGAACCACATTGGCCCCGGGTTGGATTTCCCGTGAACCGAGAATACCCAACAGGCGCACGAGCGCGTCGGCGGACAGCGACCCGAACAGCGCGAGCCGTGGCAGCCGGGACGGTGCGCCGCTGCCGGCCTCCAGGGACAGATACAGCTGCAGCAGTTGCTCCGCCCGCCCCAAGAGGGGCTCGCCGGCTAGCGCTTGCTGCTCGGCTGGCGCCGGCTTGCCGTCTGGCAACGGCGGCGGGGCGACAGGGGCATCGGTCACGCGCTCCGAGCCCCGCGCAAACGCCTGAGCCAGACGCCGCAGCGCCGCCTGCCTTCGCTCTGCGGCAAGCAGCCCTGCGGCTACCACCCCGCCCGGCAGGTCACCGCGGTCGATGAACGCGGTGACGAGGGGATCGATGGCGCGGGACGCCACCTGGTCGCGCCTCGCCTCGAGCAGCAGCCGCACCACCAGCAGAGCCGCCCACGGACCCGCGGTGCGGCCCTCGATCGCGGTCAGGGCCAGGCGAAGGGCCCGCTCTCGCTGCCCGGCCGCGCGGTCGGCCCAAGCGCGCTCCAGCGCGGTCGGCGGCGCAAAGCCGGACGCGCCATGGTCGCTCGAGCTCACCCCGCTGTGGCCGTGGGACTCCGGGTGGCTGCGTGTGGGAGAGTCGGACATGGGTCAGCCGCCCTGGATCAAACGCAGCTCGGCCACGTCTTGGACGCTCGGGGCCCGGGCTGATCCGGGTCACCCCGATATTACCACGATAGGAAAGGTAGGCATTCACGAAAAAACAGGTCAAAACCCCCGCATTCATGCGGGGGATAATCCGCTTCGGCTACGCCTCCTGAAGGCTTCGCCTAAAGGCGAGGGTTTTCACCCATCCCCCAGGGGTGACAATAACGCAACCAGCCATCCACAAGCGGCAGCAGGCGTTTGATTTTTATTATCGAGTGCTTATACGTTTTTTGCACAGGGAATCCACATGGGCGCCGATCCGCGCTGTGGAAAAACGGGTCGCTTTCGACACACGAGCGTAACAATCGTGACATGGGCGCTACGGGGTCGACAGTAGGCGCTCGGCTTCGGCTCTCAACGAAACCGTTCGGGGTCCCAGGAAGCCGGGCTTTCGGGCGGTTTTCTGGGCGCGCACGCCCGCAGCAGTCGCACGAGGAATACGCCGGGCTGCGGTTCGGATAACGGTTACCTCTCAACTGTTGCTCTCCAGTCTCGTATCTCTCGGCTGTTGTCCTGCCGGCCCCGATCGCAGCGCGTCGCGCAGCAGCGGCGCAAGCCAGATGGACTCGTGGTCCGAACGCCGCAGCGCGTCGAGAACGAGCGCCAGCCTGTCGGCGACGGGAGCGTGCGGCGACACAAAGACGGTGAGCCGGCCCTGGATGCGGCAGACGCCACCGAGTACTTGCGCTTCGTCGGGCAGCCTCTGGACGCGTACCTCGACACCCAGCTTGTCAAGCGCGATCAGCGCGGCCTCGAGCAGGCCTTCGGGCTGCATGCGGGCACGATAACCCGGCCTGACCGAGCGCGGGAAGACGAACGGGGTCCGCGCGGCCCCGTCCCGTGGGTACGAACACGGCCAAAAGTATCAAACTAGAAGCGCAGAGGGACCCCCGAACTGACGTATGATCGAGCGCAAGACGTGGCTTGGGACAACGCGACCTGGCAGTGATCCCTCTGTGCAAGCCGATGCTGGGCTCCGAAGAGCTCGACGCCGTGGCGGCGGTGCTCGGTTCGGGCCGCCTCGTGCAAGGGCAACGGGTCGCCGAGTTCGAGGAGTTGCTGGCCGCGACCTGCCGGCGCACCTTCGCGGTCGCCGTGGCGAGCGGTACGGCCGCGCTGAGCCTCGCGCTGCAGGCGGCGGGGGTGGGCTCCGGCGACGAGGTACTGTGCCCGGATCTGAGCTGGCCAAGCCCCGCACATGCCATCATCCGCTGCGGCGCGAGCCCCGTGCTGGTGGATGTGGATCGCCACGAATGGAACGCCCTACCCGCCGCGTTCGCCGAAGCACGTACCGATCGGACGCGCGCCGCCGTGGTGATCGACCAGTTTGGTGTCCCCGCCCGAGTGACCGAAATCCAGGCGGCGCTGGGCGAGCTACCGCTGATCGTGGACGCGGCCTGCAGCCTCGGAAGCTCCCTGCATGGTGAGCCCTGCGGTTCGATGGGACTCATCGCCTGCCTCAGCTTCCATCCGAGAAAGCTGCTGACTACGGGCGAAGGGGGCGCCTGCCTGACCGACCAACCCGAGCTGGCGCACAGGCTCACGGTCTTGCGCAACCACGGTCAATCCGCGCCCGGCCGGTTCCGCGAGCCTGCGGGTAACTTCCGGCTCACCGAAATGGCTGCCGCCATGGGCAGCATCCAGCTCGGACGTCTGGATGCCATCGTGGCCCGCAGGCGAGCGCTCTCGGCCCGCTACCGTGCGGCGCTGGGCGGGCTCGAGTTCCAGCGCGCCCCAGCCGGTGCCGAGTGGAACGTTCAGACCATGGGCGCGCTGCTTCCGCGGTCTGCAAGCCGGCGCGCCAGCGTGCTCGAACAGCTGCGTGCCAGGAACGTCGAGGCCGGTATGCTCTCGTACGCGATGCATAGCTTGCCGCAGCTGGCACAGGCCAGCCAGCTGGCTCGGCAACGGGGACGCTCCTTTCCAAACGCTCAGCACATCGCCGAATACGGCATCGCATTGCCGCTCTATCCGACGCTGCAAGCCGGCGAACAGCAACTCGTGATCGACGCCGTCGCTGCTGTGCTGGGGGGCGGCGCGGGAAAAGCACCATGACGCGTGCCAGCCGCGCACCCTGCTCCATGGCTGGCGACAGCGTGCTCGAGGTCCGTGACCTGCACAAGACGTTCCGCATCGGCTTTTTTCGCAAGCCGGTGCATGCGGTCAGGGGCATTAGCTTCAGCGTGCGGCGGGGCCAGATCTTCGGCTTTCTGGGACCGAACGGCGCAGGAAAGACCACGACGATCAAGATGGCACTGCGCCTGATCCATCCCCCCCGGGGCAGCATCCGGCTGTTCGGCTCGGAGGGCGCCAGCCGCGAGGCGCGCGCGCGACTGGGCTACCTGCCCGAAAACCCCTATGTCTACGAGTATTTGCGTCCGCTCGAGTTTCTGGACCTGTGCGGCCGGCTGGTGGGGCTCCAAGAACGCGAACGCAAGGCGCGCAGCACGAAGCAGCTCGAAGACGTGGGGCTTTCGGACGCCGTCGATCGACCGATCGGTCGCTTCTCCAAAGGCATGATGCAACGCATCGGCCTGGCGCAGGCGCTGCTGCACGATCCCGAGATGCTGATCCTGGACGAACCGTTCAGCGGGCTCGATCCCGTAGGGCGCAAGCACGTGCGCGATGTGCTGCTGGATCAACGCAGGCGCGGCAAGACCTTGATCTTCACGAGTCACATCCTGAGCGATGTCGAGATGCTCTGCGATGAGGTGACGATTCTGAATCAAGGCCTCGTCAGTGCAACGGGGTCGCTTTCCACGCTCCTGCGACCCGAGGTGCGCCACGTCGAGGTCGAGCTTGCGAACGTGACCGCGGCGTGCCGCGCGCAGCTCGAACGGCAAGCCATGCAGATCAGCGACTTGGAGGGCAGCCTGGTAGTCACGATCGAAGGCGATGCAGCAGTGCCTGAAGTCGTCCGCAGCGCGCTCGACCATCAGGCTACCTTGATCGCGGTGACGCCGAAGCGCGAGACCCTCGAGGACCTCTTCGTGCGCAAGGCGGTCAACCAGGATTCGGGCCCTTAGGGCCCGCGGAAGAATAACTCGTGCGTTTCGGTGAGGACTGGGCGCCGCTGGCGAGGCGCGCCGACGAGGAGTATTGGGGATACTTCGAGGAGGAGCAACATAGCCGGCGGTGGTCAGAACCGGCGAAATGGATGAGCTATTCTTCCGCGGGCCCTTGGACTGGTGGCCGGTCCGCAGGACCCTGGTGAACTCGTGATTCGTGCTACTAGTCGCGGCATGCCCGAAGCGGCGCAACGATTCGAGCTACTGAGCGACCTGTCGCCGCGCGGTGATCAACCGCAGGCGATCGAGCAGTTGTGCCAGAGCCTGACGCAGGGGCAGCAGCATCAGGTGCTGCTGGGCATCACGGGCAGCGGCAAGACGTTCACCGTCGCCCAGCTGATCCAGCAGTTGCAGCGCCCCGCGTTGATCATCGCGCCCAACAAGACGCTCGCCGCGCAGCTCTACTCGGAGATGAAAAGCTTCTTCCCGCGCAACGCGGTGGAGTACTTCGTCAGCTACTACGACTACTATCAGCCCGAAGCCTACCTTCCCACCACCGATACCTACATCGAAAAGGATGCGATCATCAACGACCGCATCGACCGCATGCGACACAGCGCTACCCGATCGCTGTTGTCGCGCCGCGACGTGATTATCGTCGCCAGCGTGTCGTGCATCTACGGCATGGGCTCGGCGGAAGCCTATCAAGGCATGATCGTCACCATCAAGCGAGGCGAAGAGCTGCTGCGCGACGAGCTGCTGCGGCGGCTGGTCGACATCCAGTACCAACGCAACGACGTCGACTTTCACCGGGGTACCTTCCGTGTCCGAGGTGACGTGGTCGAGATCTTTCCTGCCTACGAAGAAGACCTGGGCGTACGGATCGAGTACTGGGGCGACGAGATCGAGCGCATCAGCGAGATCGAGCCGCTGCGGGGCAAGGTCGTGCGTGAGCTCGAGCGCTACGGCGTCTATCCGGGGTCGCACTACGTCACGCCCGAGGATCAGCGCCGGCGGGCGATCGAGTCCATCCGCGCGGAACTGCGCGTGCAGCTGCCCAAGCTCGCACAAGAGGGCAAGCTGCTCGAACGGCAGCGTCTCGAGCAGCGAACACTGTACGACCTGGAGATGCTGGAACAGATGGGATTCTGCCACGGCATCGAGAACTACTCGAGGCATCTTTCGGGTCGCTCCGCGGGCGAGCCTCCACCGACCCTGCTCGACTACCTGCCAGAGGATCATCTGCTCGTGCTCGACGAGTCGCATCAGACCGTCCCGCAGCTCGGCGCGATGTTCCGTGGGGACCGCTCGCGCAAACAAACCCTCGTGAACTTCGGCTTTCGCCTGCCGAGCGCGCTCGACAACCGGCCGCTCCGGTTCGAGGAGTTCGAGCAGCGGGCCAGCCAGCGTATCTACGTGAGCGCGACGCCTGGCGACTACGAGCTCGACAAGACGGGCGGTGTCGTGATCGAACAGGTCGTGCGACCCACCGGCCTGATGGACCCGAAGGTCACGGTCAAGCCTGTCAGCAACCAGGTCGACGATCTGCTGCACGAGATCCGACTGCGCGCCGAGCGCGATGAACGCGTGCTCGTCACCACGCTGACCAAACGCATGGCCGAAGATCTTACGGAGTACTACGCGGAGTTGGGCGTGCGGGTGCGCTACCTGCATAGCGACATCGACACCTTGGAGCGTGTGGAAATCCTGCGGGATCTTCGCTCCGGCAAGTTCGATGTGCTGGTGGGAATCAACCTGCTTCGAGAGGGGCTGGACTTGCCTGAAGTATCGCTGGTGGCGATTTTGGACGCCGACAAGGAAGGGTTCCTGCGCTCGCCGCGCTCGCTGATTCAGACCATCGGCCGGGCGGCGCGCAACGTACACGGACAAGTCATCATGTACGCCGATCGTCTTACGCGGGCCATGCAGCAAGCCATCGACGAAACGGAGCGCCGCCGCGAGATCCAGGCGCAGTACAATCACCAGCACGGCATTACGCCTCGCAGCGTGCGCAAGGCGTTGCCGGACATGGCGACCGACGCCCTCGAACAAGACTATCTGCCCGTGCCCAAAGGGGACGCACCCGAGGACGACGCGCACTCGGAGTCGCTCCCGCTGCTGATCGAACGGCTGCGGAGCGAAATGCTGATTGCGGCAGATCAACTCGAGTTCGAGAGGGCGGGGGAGCTGAGGGACCGCATCACCAACCTGCAGGGCGGAGCCCAGCAACCTGGAAACACGCGCCAAGGGCGTCAGAGACGCGCTTTTCGGCGGGCTCGCCGCTGATCGGGCTACCGCGCAAAATGCAGCCGCGCAAGGCCCACGTAGCCGCCAAGGTGGCCCCAAGAAGGCCCGCGCTAAACGCTTGAGTGCGACCGGTCCGCGCGCTAGGCTGCGCGGATGCCATCATGCTCGGGAGGAGGGTTCGCGCGCTGGCTTGGTGTGGCGCTGGCGGCACTGGGTGCTCTTTCGAGCTGCCCGGAGGCGGCTGCCCAGCAAGCCTCCACCCTGGTGCGTTTCGAATTCGTTCCCACCAAGCGAGCCCAGATAGCCATCTGGATCGAGAGCGCCGAAGGCGAGTTCTTGCGTACCGTTTGGCTTACCGAAGCCGTGGCTCGCCGAGGCATCGGCAACCGGCCCGGTGCTTCACAGATGAACAGCGGTTGGCGCTGGCCCTACGGGCGCCGCGAAGGGGTGCTGCCGGTGTGGGCGCACGCCAGGGCGCAGGCACCCGGCGCGCAGAGCTTCCCTCGCGTCATCTTTCAGGACCGTCGCAATGCCGGCGGCGTGCCTGCGGAGGGCTACGCATCGCGCTCGAGCAACGATTTCTCCCCCGACGATTACTTCTGCCTGTCGTTCAACGCCGAGCTGTCGCGGCACGACCAGCTCGACGCCATAACCTGCGCGAGCCAGTTCAACAGCGACAAGGGCCGTTACCTTACGTCGCTCGACGTGGGTAGTGGCTACGGGGAGCCCTACGAG
The DNA here is from genome assembly GCA_022361155.1 of Pseudomonadota bacterium. Classification (NCBI taxonomy): domain Bacteria; kingdom Pseudomonadati; phylum Pseudomonadota; species Pseudomonadota bacterium. The sequence continues at coordinate 9,075 of JAKSBK010000210.1, read as the reverse complement.
GCCAGCCGGGGCGCGGGCACGATGCGTCCGCTGTCGCTGAGCTCGCTCTATCCCGCACGCAGCGACGTCAGGCGGTGTGCCGCCACCTCGTGCTTCGACCACCAGGACGTTGCCCGCTTCGCCAGCGATGTGCGCCAGGTGATGCCCGAGATCGACGCGGTCACCCACGCTACTCAGCCGGGAGACGAGCTCGTCGACTACACGTGGCCGTTTCCCTTGGATTTGGCGCCCGGCGATTACGTGGCCTGGCTCGAAATCAACGTCGAGGGCGACTACGGCGCCGGCAGCACGGCCTTTGGACCCGACGCGTTGCCGACGCCAAGCACGCCTCAAGACAGCTGGGACTCTTGGGCCTTGACCTTTGGCTACCCCTATCGGGGCCAACCGTCCGTCGTCTACGCCCTGCCGTTCGAGACGTACAGCGGCCGGGAGACGACCTTCCAGACCAAGGAGGCTGCTGGTCGTGGCACCTGGGATAGCACGGCGCCTGGTTTTGGAGAGATCAACCAAAGCATGTTGGGCATACGGGACAATCCGGCCCTGGCACCCGGCAGCGGCGCCGACCGCCTGCGGGCCATGTCCGACGGCAGCCGCTTCAAGATCGGCGTTTCGGGCGGCTGTAAGAGCGATCGTGCACCGGGAGCCATCCAAGACCTGAGCGTGCTCCGGCACGGAAACGAAAAGCACTCGCATCAGTGGGCCCACCTGAGCTTCACGGCCCCTGAAGACGACGTGCAGATAGCGCGCTACGAAGTGCGTGTCGGTACCGAACCGATCAGCGACGAGACCTCCTTCCTGCGTGCGCTGCCCGCCAAATCGGCCAGCTCGGAAATGGATGCGCTGAAGATTCCAGTTGCCGGCGAAGAGCCGACGATCTCGATCGATTTCGGCGGCCTGGCTCCCGAGACCCGCTACTACGTGGGGATTCGCGCCGTGGACAGCTGCGCGAGCGCCGGGCCGATCGCGGTGGCTGAAGTGACCACGAGCGAGATCCACTTCACCACGGTCTCCCCCTGTTTCGTGGCGAGCGCTGCCTTTGGCACGCCGCTGGCCGAGGAGGTCTTCGTCCTTCGCAGGTTCCGGGATCGTTACCTGATGCCCTACGCAGCCGGACGCTATCTGGTCGACCTGTACTACCGGCACGGGCCCGTGGCGGCTCGAGCAATTCGGCACAACGAAACGCTGCGCGGGTTCACGCGACAGCTGCTCTCGCCGCTGATTTGGCTGGCACGTGCACTCGACAATGAGGATTAAAGAGGCTCCGAGAAACAGCCGCTCCGACCGGGCGCAGCCTCCTAAGCTTCTGCTGGTCACGGTGTGCCTGGCCGGCTTCGCTGCGGGCTGCGTTCACGTGGCACCCTACGAACGCGAGTACCTCGCCCGGCCCAGCATGGATCTCGAGCGTGAGGGACCCCAGGAGACGTTCCGGGGCCATATCTACGATTCGCGCGAAGGAGCCGTCGGAAGCAGCAGCAGCACGGGTGGCGGTTGTGGCTGCAACTAGGAGCGTGGCAACAGGGTGGGTACTCGGACCTCGCACGCGGCGCTGGATAGGCATGGTGTTGTTGCTGTCGAGCGTGACAGCAGCGGCGCAAGCCGACCAGGGCACCGGGAGCTGGTCGGGCTACCTCGAGCCGCGCGCCCGCTACTACTGGGATCGATCCACTCGAGTCGTCGTGCCCACACTCTACGGGCACGTCCAGACTCCCGGAGGGCTCGAGTTCGGCGCCACGGGCTTGGTGGACGTGATCACCAGCGCGAGCATCTCAGCCGGATTGCTGGTCGATCGCCGCTTTACCGAGTGGCGCAAAGAAGGGGGACTGTACGTCGGCTACGAAGCGGATCTGGGCGAAGCTCAGCTCAAAACAACGGTGTCGGGTCGCATCAGCCAGGAGCCGGACTACGTGTCACGCAGCGCGGGAGCCGCCGTGCAGCTGTCGCTGAACGAGCGCAACAGCGTGCTGCACCTGGCGCTCACCGTGCTGCCGCAGGACGAAGTGGGCAGGGTGCTGCGCGGCTTCAACGTGGTATCGGAACAGCAGCGCCGTATCCTGCGGGGCGCGAGCACGCTGCTCGGTTGGGACCAGGTCGTCTCCCCCACCATGGTGGCCTCGTTTTCCTACACGTTTGGATATCTCACCGGGTTTTTGGCGAACCGCTATCGCTCGGTTCGCACCAACGATTCGCCCCCCGTACCCGAGCAGCACCCGGGCCGGCGCCTGCGGCACAACCTGCAGGCACGACTGGCGTGGTACCACCCGGACACACAGATCGCCGTGCATGCCATGTATCGCGCCTACCTGGACTCGTGGAAGCTGGCCGCGCTGACGCCCGAGCTGCGGGTCTTCAAGGAAGTGGGTGACGACCTGGTGCTGCGCTGGCGCTATCGCTACTATCGTCAATCGGGTGCGATCTTCTTCAAGGAGAATCAGCCCTATTCGCAGCAGATCGACATCTACTTCAGCGCGGACCCCAAAATGGGGGCGTTCTCCAGCCACGAAGCGGGCGCGCAGATTCGGATGCGTTTGTTCTTCCTCGAGGACAGCCTGTTCGGCTTCGCCAGCAGGGCATGGGCCGACCTGAGCTTCGACTACGCATGGCGCACCTACACGGTAACGCGCTTCGATCCTCGCTACGGCAAAGCCATGATCGGAATGGCCGGCCTGCGCCTACCGTTCTAGTCCTTCAAACTACCCGCGACCCGCCCAAGGGCAGCACTGCACCGATCGGCCGCGACAACTGGAACACCTACGGCTGCATATGGACTGCCGAGAGCATCACCTTCACCGTCAATCAGAGCGGCGGGAAGCTCCGGCCTCCGGGCCCTAACCAGTGAACGACCTCGCCCGGCCAGATGGAACCCGCTTGCGGAATACGCGCTAGCTTGGAACGGCGGCAGCGCTTGTGTTGAGGCGGTCGACGCACGCTTCTGACAGCCCCGTTCCGCATGCGGCGCGGTGGGGGCCGCCGGACTGTAGGCTACTCCGGCTCCGGGCCGATAAGCTCGACTGACGGGAAGTACGTCCTGTAACGCTTGGTGTCCCTTGTCAGCAGCCGAAAGCCAGCAACCGCGGCGTGTGCTCCGATGTAGAAGTCGGGAAGCGGAGCTGTGCGTACACCACCCCTGCGCCGGTACTTAACAAAGGCCTTACCCGCAAGAAAGGCGGCTTCATACGGAAGCACTGCGCGGTGATACAGCGCTGACGGGAGCGCTTGCTCCAGATCCTCGATACGGCTGAAGGCGATCGAGACCTCCGCGTATATCAGAGCATTGATCGCGAGGGACGATCGATTCGCTACAGATTCGAGCGCGTTCGCTGACCAGTCGGACCAGTCGGGGTCATTTGTCGCTACATCCAGAATGACGTTGCTGTCGACGAGAACACGGGTCATCGCTTCGCGCGCGTGAGGGCGAGGATCGCTTCTGTGCTCATGCGAACGTCCGCTCGTCCCTTCAGGCGAGCAACGGCGTCCCCCCCCCGACCGCGTCCTCGTCGGGGCACGACCTTGACGATGCGCACCGCGTTCCGCTCCATCACGAACTCTACCTCTGTATTCGGAAGCAAACCGAGCCTCTCACGCACTTCGAACGGGATGGTCACCTGGCCCTTTGACGTAATCTTCATAGTATTACTCCTACCAGTAAGAGTAGGCTGCCTGGGCTGCAAGCGCAACCAGCGCTCCTGGAAGAGGGCGCTCTCGGCCTCGGGCTCGGTCCTGCGAAAAAAAGCGCAGCTCCGGTTGGCAGCCCAGTTATCCGGTTGCTGAAGGCATTGAAAGACCTCCCCTACTCTTGCACCGCCATGTAGCTAGTCCTGGCCCACCAGAGGAACAAACACGCACGGATCGTAGGACGTCTCGGTGAGCCGCTCTTCGCCCTTGTGCATGACAATGAGCGACTGCAGGCCGCGCGCACCGACCGGCATGACGAGGCGGCCGCCCTGGGCGAGCTGCTCGATGAGCGCTGGCGGCACCGCGGGGGCGGCCGCTGCCACCACGATCGCAGCATAGGGAGCGAGCGCCGGATAGCCTTGCCGGCCGTCGCCGGTCACGACCTGAACGCGCCGCTGGCCGATGGACTCGAGATTGCGAGCCGCTCGTGCAGCGAGTTCGGCAATGCACTCGATCGTGACCACGTGCCTGCACAGCTCGCCCAGCACAGCCGCCTGGTAGCCCGAGCCGCTGCCGAGCTCGAGCACTGTGGCCTCAGGCGCAATGCTGGCGAGCTCGCACGTGCGCGCAACAATGAAGGGCTGGGAGATGGTCTGACCATGTCCGATGGGCAATGCGCGGTCGGCGTACGCCTCGGTGACCAACCGAGTGGGTACGAAGGCTTCGCGCGGCACGGCGGCCATGGCACGAAGCACACGTTCGTCGGCGATGCCACGTCGCCGTAGCTGCTGGTCGACCATGCTCTGGCGCAAAGAGCCCGCCGTTGCTGTCGCTGGTATCCTCATTTCAGGGAGCTATCCCGGCCAGACAGCTCCGCAGATCGTCGCTGAGCGGCGCGCGCAGCCGCAACGGTCTAGCGCTGACCGGATGTCGGAAGCGAATCTCACTGGCGTGCAAGAAATGGCGATCGAGGGGAGCAAGCTCGGGTCCTTGGTACAGGCGGTCGCCCACGATCGGATGACCGATGGCGGCCAGTTGAGCGCGCAGTTGGTGACGAACCGCGCGGGGCGCTTTCAACCATAGCAGCGACAGGGGGCCGAGAGCGGTCCGCGAATCAAAAAGCGACCTTCGGAGGATCCAGCTGCGTACCCAAACTCCGCCCGAGCTGCATCTTTTTTGCACAACCACCTTGCGCCGATGAGCCACGAGCAAGCGGTGCCTGAGCTCGATCGGAGCCGAAAGCTCGCCGGCACACAACGCCAAGTAGCGCTTGTCGAGCTCTGAGCTGCGAAGCTGCAGCCGCAGTGCCTCGAACGCAGGGCGAGTGCGCGCGGCCAGCATCAGTCCCGACGTGCCCCCGTCAAGCCGGTGCACTAGCCCCCCTTCGCGCGGCCGGTAGCCCACATCCAGCATTTCCGGAAAGCGCGCGAGCAGGAAGTTGACCACGGTGTCCCGCTCGTCCGACCGCAGTGGATGGCTCGGCAGGTGAGGCGGCTTGTTTACGGCAACCAGGTGCGCGTCCTCGAAGAGCAGCTCGAGCTCGAACGCCGGGTTGACCTGAGGCTCGAAAGCGGTTTGTTCGGGTGCTCGCCTGAAGTTCACACGGTCGCCCGCCTCGAGGCGCTGGCCGGCGGTTGCCCTGCGATCGTTGAGCAGCACGGCTCCCTGTCTGAGCAGCGCCCGCGCCCGGCTACGGCCGCAGCCGGGGAAGCGCTCCCGGATGAAGACATCGAGCCGAAGACCCGCCTGATCGCGGGCAACGGTCAGGCTGCTCGCTTGATCGCCCCCCGGCTGGTCGTTACGGGCCATGACTCGGCTCTGGCAGTTGCCTTCCACAACACCCTAGGACAGGCTGCGCACCATGGCCTCCCGGGACTACTACGAGGTATTGGGTGTAGACCGAACCGCCTCCACCGAAGACATCAAGCGAGCCTATCGCAAGCTCGCCATAAAGCACCATCCCGATCACAATCCCGACGACGAAGGCGCAGAGGAAGCCTTCAAGACTGCGAGTCAAGCGTTTTCCGTGCTAAGCGATCCGGACAAGCGTCGCCACTACGACCGGGTCGGAGCCGCCGCCTACGAAAGAACCTCGGGATCCAACCGCGACCAGGTGGATTTCGGGGCAATCAGCGACATACTGGAAGGCTTGATCGGCGACGTGTTCCGAATGCGCCGAGCCGGACCGCGGCACAGGGCTCCGCGAAACCTTCGCTACGAGTTGGAGCTGACCCTGGAGGAAGCAGCCAAGGGCGTGACCAAGGAGATCCAGCTCGAGCGGCAGGTTATCTGCCCGCACTGCTCGGGAAGTGGAGCCGAGCCCGGTACGCCGCTCACCGAATGCCCGGCGTGTCAGGGCCGGGGCGAGATTCAGTTCCAGCGTGGCTTCTTCAGCGCCAGTCGTTCATGCAGCGCCTGCAACGGCAGCGGCAAACGCATCCAGACTGCCTGCAGCGAGTGCCGCGCAGAGTGCACCGTACAGCGCACTGAAACGATGACGGTGCGTGTGCCCGCCGGGATAGAACATGGCGCGGTGCGGACGCTGCGGGGCGGCGGCGAGCAGACGCTCGGCGGCACGGGCAACCTGCACGTCGAGGTGCATCTGAAAAAGCACCCGCTGTTTACCCGCGAAGATGCGAACATCCTGTGCGAGATACCCATCAGTTTCGCCCAGGCTGCGCTCGGCGCACACGTGGATGTGCCCACGCTCGAGGGCAAGCTGCGCATGAGAGTGCCTGCAGGCACACAGCCCGGCACGGTATTTCGGTTGCGAGGTAAGGGTTTCCCGGTCTTCGGTGGTTACGGCAAGGGGGACCAGCTGGTGACCGTGCATCTTGAGGTTCCAGCCAAGCTCAGCGAACGCCAGGCCCGCCTGGTTCAGCAGCTCGCTGCCGAGCTCGACGCCGAAACCCACCCAAGACAGCAGTCGTTCTTGGAAAAGCTACGCACCTGGCTCGGTTAGTTCCCGCCCAGAATCGATGCGAGAGCGCGTGCGCCCGGAGCGCCGGACCGAGGAATACTGGAAGTATTTCGCAGGGCCGGGGCGAGGACGTAAACCGCTGTCGCGCGATTCTGGGCGGGAACTCATGTCGGCGACGGGTTAGCTCGCCTCTATCCCGGCTAGCTCGAGTAGGGCGGAGCGGGTCTGATCGTAGGGGGTTGTCTCGTCCGAGCGCTGCCTCAGAAAACGTTCGATGGCCTCGATACGCTCGAGCGCCCGATCGAGCCTCGGATCGCTCCCCGGCTTGTAGGCGCCGAGCAGCACAAGGTCGCGCTTGGCCTCGTAGATCGCGAGATGCTCGCGCACGCGCTCGGCTGCCCTTCGGTGCGGCGGATCCACCACCCGATCCATGACGCGGGACAGGCTCACCAGCACGTCCACGGCCGGCCAGCGACCTCTGGCTGCGATCTCCCGACTGAGCACGATGTGTCCATCGACGATGCCGCGAACTTCGTCGGCGACCGGCTCATCCAGGTCGCCCCCTTCCACGAGCACTGCATAGAAGGCCGTGATCGAGCCCTTGCTCGCGGTGCCCGCCCGCTCGACCAGCCCTGGCAGAGCCGCGAACACACTGGGAGGGAAACCACGGCGAGCGGGCGGTTCGCCGGCAGCAAGCCCTACCTCGCGCGCCGCCCGAGCGAAACGGGTCAGGCTGTCCATGAGCAGCACTACTCTGCGGCCCCGATCGCGGAACCCTTCGGCCACGGCAGTGGCCACGTAGGCCGCTTGGACGCGCAGCAGCGCGGGGGCGTCGCTCGTGGCGCATACCGCTACCGAGCGACCGGCGCCGGTCGCGCCCAGGCAATCCTCCAAGAACTCGCGCAGCTCACGGCCTCGCTCTCCGACCAAGCACACAACAAACACATCCGCGTCCGCGTGCCGCGCTATCTGGCCAAGCAGCGTGCTCTTGCCCACACCGCTGCCGGCAAACACGCCCACGCGCTGGCCCTCGCCTACCGTTGCGAACGCATCGATCGCGCGTATCCCTAGCGCCAGCGGCCGCTCGATGCGCGCACGTTGCAGCGGCGCGGGCGGCTTTCGCATGACCGGCCAGCGCACGCCGCGCAGCTCTCCGGCGCCGTCGATGGGACGGCCCAGCCCGTCGAGGACACGGCCACGCAGGCAATCCCCGAAGGTGATCTCGAGCGGCGCTTGCAAGAGCTCGACACGGTCATCGGGCCCGACTCCGCGCGTCTCGCCGAACGGCAGCAGCAGTGCCTGGTCGCCCTGAAAACCAACCACCTCCGCCAGCAGCGGCTCACCAGCGCGGCGCCGCACGCGGACCAAGGCACCCACCCGGATCTCGGGCATGACCGCGCGCAGGCCGAGACCCACGACAGCATCGATCCGACCCTCTACAGCTACCGGGTCGAGCGAGCGCAAGCGCTCACGCCAATCTTCGCACAGCAGCGGCACCCTGGACTAGTCTACGAGGCTGACCACCCCAGCGTCCACGTGGTAGACACGATGTTCGGCGCCGAGCTGCACGTACTCGCGACGTGTGGTGGTCACGAACACCTGACCTGCAAGCTCCCGAAGCAGGCCGAAGAACCTCTGACTACGGATTGGATCCAGCTCGCTTGATACATCGTCCAGCAATAGCAACGGTCGCCGCCCGGTGCAGGTTTCAAAATAGCGCAGCTCGGCAAGCTTGAGAGCCAGAACGATGGTTCGCTGCTGCCCTTGAGAAGCATGGTGCCGCGCGGGCTCGTCGTTCAGTCGCAGTTCGAGCTCGTCTGCGTGCGGCCCACGACCCGTGAAACCCCGCGCCGTGTCCTTGTCGAAATCCTCGGCAAGCGCACGAGCCAATAGCTCCACACGAGGCTCCACACGGGGCAGATAGCGAGCGCTGATGGCCAGACCATCACCCGAAATCTGCCTGAAGGACGGCTCGAGCGCGGCTCCAAGCGCTTCCACCAGCAGGGCTCGGGAGGCGCCCAAGACCGCGCCCGCGCTCGCGAGCAACGGATCGTAGGACTGGACCGCCGGACGCGCCGCCGGGGGCTGACGCAACAGGCGGTTGCGGCTGCGCAATGCTCGCTGGTAGGTGGTCAGCGCGCTCGCGTAGGTGGGATCGATCTGCTCCAGAATGCGATCCAGAAAGGCTCGGCGTCCTTCCGGGGACCCAAGCACCAGTTGGTTGTCCCCCGGGTGAAAGAGCACCGCCTGACAGCCCTTGAAGTAGGCGGAGCGGCTGCGCGGTCGCTTTCCGTCCACACTGAGCCTGCGCCCATGGGCCCGTTGCAGCAGCACACGCTGGGTACGAGGCGGGCCGTTGTCCTGCACGCTCATGGCGAGCGTTGCGCACTCCCGCCCCCGTTGGATGAGGTCGGCCGTGCCCGCTCCCCGAAAGCTCCGGAGACAGGCTACGTAGTCCACGGCCTCCAGCAGATTGGATTTACCCTGTCCGTTGTCGCCACAGAACAGATTGAAACCAGGACCGGGATCGATACGCGTATCGG
>JAKSBK010000209.1 GCA_022361155.1 Pseudomonadota bacterium | reverse complement strand
TCGTAGTTCTCGACGACCACCACGTGGTCCCGCAGCTCGGGAAGCCTGCTCAACTCGCACAGTCTCCTGAGGAGCGCCTTGCCGGGCCCGTCCGCCGGATGTGCCTTGCCCGCGAAGATGAACTGCACCGGCCGCTCCGGGCCGGTGATCAGGGCCTTGACCCGGTCCAAGTCCTCGAACATCAAGAGGGCACGTTTGTAGGTGGCGAAGCGCCGGGCTACGCCGATCGTGAGCCGGTCGGATCGCAGCCTGGGTCGGGGATCGTCCACTCCCAACCGTTCACGGCGCCGCTGGTGCCTGCGCGCGACGAAGTCGAGCAGGCGCCGCTTCAGCGCGACCTTGATGGTCCAAAGCTCGCTCTCGTCCATGTGCTCGATGTGGCGCCACGTATCCGGGCGGCACAGATGCGTGCGCCAGCCGGCACCCAGGCAATCGCTGTATAGCTGAGCAATCTCGTTGGCCAACCATGTGTCGACGTGGGCGCCGTTGGTGACGTGGCCGATAGGCACCTCGGATGGACGGCGGCGAGGCCAAAGCTCCTGCCACATCCGACGAGACACGTAACCGTGGAGGGAGCTCACGCCGTTGCTGCGCCGGGCCAGCTTCAACGCCAACGTAGTCATGCAGAATTCTTCCTCCTGGCGCTCGGGTCGCACCCGACCCAGCGCCAGCAGCTTATGCTCGTCCAAACCCAAGCGTTGTCTCAGGGGTTGCAGAAACCGGAGCGCCAGGTCGGGAGGAAAGCGGTCGTGACCGGCCGCGACCGGGGTGTGGGTGGTGAAAACCACCGACTCCGATACTTCGCCCGCCACCTCTTCGAATCTGCGACCGCTGCTGCGCATGCGATCGGCGATCGCTTCCAGCACTGCAAAGGCCGAATGCCCCTCGTTCAGATGGATCACACCTGGACGCTGCCCGACACTCGCCAAAGCACGGTAACCGCCGACTCCCAGTATGACCTCCTGCAGGATACGGGTTGTGCGATCCCCCCCATAAAGCCGCATGGCCTGCTGGAACTCGCTGCCGGCTACCCGTTGAGGATCGAGCAGCAGCAGCTGCGCCCTTCCCACTCGGGACCGCCACAGCAGCACTGGGACTTCCTCGCGATCCAGCGGCACCTTGATCGTGATCTGGTTGCCGCTCGCATCCCTGACTGCCTCGATGGGCACGCGATCGGTGTCGAGTTCCTGGTAGACCTCGTGCTGCTGGCCATCGGCGTCGAGCTCTTGCGTAAAATAGCCCTGGCGATACAGCAGTGTCACGCCCATGGCGGGGATACCCAAGTCCGAGCAGCTCTTGAGGTGATCGCCGGCCAACACACCCAGCCCGCCCGAATAGATAGGCAGGGACTCGTGCAGTGCGAACTCTGGACTGAAGTAGGCCACCCGAAAGGCATTGAGCCCGGGGGCATTCCAGTACGCCCAGTGCTGATCGTCCCTCAAATACCGGTCCAGTGCTTTTTCCATGCGCACCAAGGTCGCTGCCACATGGGTATCGTGAGCTCGTTCGGCCATGGTCCCCTCGGGCACTTCCGCCAAGAAGGCCATGGGGTTGTGGTTTACGCGCCGCCACAACTCCTCATCGATGCCGCGAAACAGCCTGTCCAAGCGACCCGTCCACGCGCACCATAGGTTGCGAGACAATCGGTCGAGACGCTGCCTGAAATCACTCACGGGGTCCTCGTTCTCGTAGGATCGGGCTCGTCGCCGCCGCAGGCGCAGCGCGGCGCATCCGGTTCAGGAGCTTTCAAGAAAAGCGCGCCCAAGGGTGGTACGGTGAGCTCGAGGCTGTAGGGACGACCGTGCCAGCAAACAGGCTGCGTAGGGGCGAATCCCAGGTTCCCCACGCCGCTCCCTCCGTAGACGCTCGCATCCGTGTTCAGCAACTCGCGCCACGGCCCGGGAGCGTGGACGCCTATCCGGTAGCCGTGGCGAACAACCGGCGTGAAATTGAGCGCCACCACGATGCGATCAGCAACCGGGCCTTCGCCTTTTCGCTGGGAGCGACGACCGCTTGCTAGGCGTCCAAAGACATACACGCTTTGTTCTTCGTCGCTGGCCTCCACCCACTCGAAGCCCCCGGCGTCCACGTCGCTCTCGTGCAGCGCAGGCTGCGTCCGATAGAGACGGTTCAGATCTCGAACCAGGCGCCGCATCCCAGCGTGCGCCTCGGACTCAAGCAGGTGCCAGGACAAGCTGTGCTCGCAGCGCCACTCTTCCTGTTGGGCCAGCTCGCTGCCCATGAACAGCAGCTTCTTGCCTGGTTGGGCGTACATGAGCGCGAGGAGCAGACGCAGGTTGGCGAACCGCTGCCACTCGTCGCCCGGCATTCTTAAAAGGAGCGATCCCTTGCCGTGGACCACCTCGTCGTGGGACAGCGGTAACACGAAGTTTTCGTGGTACGCGTACACGCTCCTGAAGGTCAGCTCACCGTGATGGAACTTGCGATGAATGGGATCCCGTCGCATATAGCGCAGCGTGTCGTGCATCCAGCCCATGTCCCACTTGAGGCTAAACCCGAGGCCCCCAACGTGGACGGGGCGCGAGACCATGGGCCAGGCCGTCGACTCTTCAGCGATCATCAGCACGTCGGGGTGCTCTGCCTGAACGGCCTCGTTCAGTCCGCGCAGAAAGGCGATCGCTTCCAGGTTCTCGCGGCCTCCGTACCTGTTGGGAAGCCACTCGCCGTCGCGGCGCGAGTAGTCGCGATACAGCATGGATGCAACGGCATCCACCCGAAGCCCGTCCACGTGGTAGCGGTCCAGCCAGAACAGCGCGCTCGATACCAGGAAGCTGCGCACTTCGTGGCGGCCATAGTTGAAGATCGAGGTGGTCCAGTCCGGGTGAAAACGCTCGCGGGCATCTGCGTGCTCGAACAGGTGTGTGCCGTCGAAGTAGCCCAGGCCGTGCTCGTCCGAGGGGAAATGCGCAGGGACCCAGTCGAGGATGACGCCGATACCATGCTCATGCAGGTAGTCTACCAAGAACATGAAGTCCGTCGGACCCCCGAAACGGCTCGTAGGCGCGAAATAGCCGGTCACCTGATAGCCCCAGGATCCGCCGAAGGGGTGCTCCATTACGGGCATCAGCTCCACGTGGGTGAAGCCCGTATCCTTGAGATAGCTCGCAAGCTCCGGGGCTAGCTCCCGGTAGGTCAGGGGGCGGTTGCCCTGCTCGGGCCGCCTTCGCCAGGATCCGACGTGCAACTCGTAGATGCTGATGGGCGCGTCGAGCGCGTTGGCGGCCTTGCGACCTCGGGTGCTCCAGGCCGCGTCGCCCCAGCGGTAGCCGAGGTCGGCCACGACCGACCCCGTCTTGGGAGGAGTTTCGTGCACAAAGCCGAAGGGATCGGCCTTGTCCACCGTGTAGCCCCGGAGTCGCGATTCAATGTGAAACTTGTACAGGTCACCGGGGCCGACGCCGGACACGAACAGCTCCCAGATGCCGGACGATCCTACCTGACACATCGGGTGGCTGTGCCGGCACCAGCCGTTGAAGTCACCGATCAGGCTCACCCGGCGCGCGTTGGGCGCCCAGACCCCGAACCTCGTGCCGGACCTGGACCTTACCCAGTGCGCCCCGAGCTTGCGGTAGATGCGACGATGAGTGCCCTCGTTGAACAGATGCTGGTCGAGAGGCGTGATCTCGAGATCCCCTGCGTCGCCGAGCGGCGACGGGATCACCGGCGCCCTGGCTCCGGTCCTGACCTTTCCGCCCTGTTTGTCCGAACCGCCCTGTTTGTCCGAACCGCCCTGCTTGTCCGAACCGCCCTGCTTGTCCGAACCGCCCTGCTTGTCCGAACCGCCCTGTTTGTCCGAACCGCCCTGTTTGTCCGAACCGCCCTGCTTGTCCGAACCGCCCTGCTTGTCCGAACCGCCCTGCTTGTCCGAACCGCCCTGT
>JAKSBK010000208.1 GCA_022361155.1 Pseudomonadota bacterium | reverse complement strand
GCTTGCTTGGCGGCCCGACCTTCCCGTGCTGATGCGGTTGGCCGCTGCCCTGAGCGCCTGAGGCCTGTCCGACGCATTGGTGCCCGGGCAGGTCAGCTGATTCCAAAAACCTCAAACCCCGAAGCCCTCAACAACGACCCACCAAAAAGCTCTACGCACCCAACGGGCACACGCCCAGGTAGGCGTACGCCCGCGTGCCCACCCCACCCCACGCGCCCCAAACGGCCACCATGGTTCACTTGTTTTGGGTCTAGTGCTCACCTCCCTGGGCCACGGAGCCATCTACGAAGACTTGTGGTCGTCCCACATCTCAAGACAAGGTCGTATTACGCTGGTGATCCAATACGCGGTACTGAGCGCCTTGACGTTTTTTTGGCTGAAGCGCTGTTCCACGAAGCGCTCGGCCGACTCGCCAAACGAGCCCGGCGCATCCAAAACTGTCGGACGGCATGGTGGAACACTCTAGCTTCACTGCTGGCCTGGCCCTGATACTGTGGGTCCCGGTATCCTACCTGGCGTACGCACGCTACCGGCCGGCCAAGGCCGCGTGTCTTCTGGCGCTTGGGGCTACGATGCTGCTTCCCGAGCGCATGGAGTTCGACCCACCACTGCTTCCCCCCTTCAACAAGCACACGGTGTCAGCCAGCGCTAGTCTACTGAGCTGTCTGATCCTCCGGCGTGGCGCACTGCGTTTTCGCCCGGGTGGGATAGTGTGGACGACCATCGCTCTGCTGGTTATCGGTGCGCTCGGTACCGCACTCACCAATTCAAACCCGATCTTCACAGGCGGGGAGCGCCGCCCCGGGCTCACGTTTCACGATGCTATCGGCATGGTCGTCTCGGACACGCTCCGGGTCTTCACACCGTTTGTTCTGGGTGCCTCTTTGGTTCGCACGCGTAACGATCTGCGTTTCCTGATGCGCGCATTCGCGATGGCCGGTCTCTTGTACTCGTTGCTGATGCTGGTCGAGATCCGGTTGAGCCCTCAGCTGCACACGTGGGTGTACGGGTTTCACCAGCACAGCTTCGCACAGGCCATGCGAGGCGAGGGGTTCCGACCTACGGTGTTCATGCAACATGGACTTGCAGTGGCCCTCTTCACGGTCCTGGCCATCGTTGCCTCCACGAGCTGGGCCCGTGTCAATCCGGCGCTCTGGCGCATCCCCTCCAAGCTGGTGCCTCCCTACTTGCTGACCGTACTGATTCTAGCCAAGAGCCTGGCCGCAACCGTCTATGCGGCGATATTTCTTCCCCTTGTGGCCTTCCTGCACCCCAAACGTCAATTGCTGGTTGCAGCCTTGCTAGTCTCCTTTGTGCTGGCCTACCCGCTCTTGCGGCTCAGCGGTTCGATCGACACCCAGCGCATACTGGCCGCGGTGGGTTCTTTCGCCGACGCGGACCGGCTCGGATCCCTGCAGTTTCGGTTCGCAAATGAAGACATCTTGCTTGGAATCGCCTCGCGGCGTCTACTCTTCGGCTGGGGTGGGTACGGCCGTTCCAGGTTCTCCACGGTAGAAAAGCAGCGCGTCGTCACGGACGGCCACTGGATCATTGTGCTCGGATCGCGGGGGCTCTTTGGGTACTATGGTGGCATGGGGTTGCTTGCTCTTCCCGTGCTGTTCGCATTTGCTCGCCGCAAACTGCGCCGGGACCCGTGCGACTCGATACTGCTGGGATCCATTGCCACGATGCTCGGCGTGATCATGTTGGATCTACTACCCAATGGAATGCTCTTTGACCTCGGCTACTTCCTCGCGGGAGCCTTGCTGACCTGCTGTAGGACGCTTGCGGGCGCGAAAGAGGGGGGCACGCGGAATCTGGCTAGCTGAGCTAGTGGTGCAGGTCCGGCTTTCGCGGAAATCCGCAGCCAAGATTCGTGTGAGGCGGCCACGAACGCTGAGAACCGGGGGAATTGGCCTGCTTCTCGCTGGCGTCGTGGTCGCTCGCGTACGGTCGTAGCGCTTGGAGCGGGGCGCGACCATCACTTGGAAGGCACTCCTCCTCCGATCGCAGCAGATGCGAGAGTCGGATCCTCCCCGCGTGCGCGCACTAGGTCTATGGCTGGCCTCCACGCCAGCGGCAGCCAGGCCACAGTCACCGCGAATGTCACTAGCGAGGCTTCGATGTGCAGCGGCACGCCTACCGATCTAGCGTAGAGTGCCCCCTGCCAAACCACCAACCCTACCACCCCAATCCAAACGCTGAACACCAAATCGTGCCGCAGAGCATCGAGCCCCATGCGGCTTACCGCCCAAGACATCGCTAGGTAACGAAACACCTCGGAGAGCGCGAATCCCGCCACCGCACCGAAGAAACCGAAATGGGCAAAGCCCACGGAGATACACATCCCCATGGCCAAGAGCTTGATTCCGGATCCCAGAGCTAGCATGTGCACTTCTCCGCGGGCTGCCAGCACGGCACGTTGTGTTGTCGCACATACGGAAAACCAGGAAGACGCCCCGATCAGCTGTATCACCCAGCCACCGTCCCACCAGCGCTCGTCGTAGAGGACACGGAGGGCGGTCGGCCCCCCTGCGATAAGGCCGCTGAACGCCCAGCCGGCCGCAACCTGAACCGGAAGCCGGGTGCGCCGGAAGATCAAGCCGAGCGGCTTTCCACTCCGTTGAACCTTGGAGAGAACAGGGAAGATGACCTGATCCGCTAGTGCCGAAAGCAGTCCCAGCGGGATGGCCGCGAGCGTCGCGGCAACGTGGTATACACCGAGTGCGTCGAGTGGGATGAGCCGCCCGAATACGAGCCGGTCTATGCTCTGACCGGTAAGAAACGTGAGAGCCGTAGATAGAAAGATCCAGCGACCAAAGCGAAGGAGGGATTTGAGCGCTTCCCTATCCCACGCGAAGCGGTCCATTGGCCCCGGAAGCAGCAGTTGCGACAACAGCATCTGCGTCACGCTCGACACGAGCGCCCCACCCACCAGAGCCCACACGCTTGGGTACAAGAGGCTCCATATGAGCATCGTTCCAAACGAGGCTAGCTGAGAGACGAGGTTCACCAGTGTGACGCGGCCGATCGCAACCTCCCGCTGCAGCACGAACAGCTTCGTCGAGTTCAAGCCCGAAATCCCCGCATTCAACCCCACAACTGGGATCAGCCAGAGTAGCTCGTCATGGCCATACAGCCGCGCGCACGGCCAAGCGAGCAGCGCAGCCGCCAAGGTAAGCAGCATTCCCCGAGCAACCTGCACGGCAAACGCCGTCCCCAGGAATCTCGAATCCGAGCGTTCGTTCTGAACGATGCTGGGTCCGATCCCCACGTCGCTGAACAGCGTAAGCCCGGTGAGCAAAGCGTGAACGATGCTCATGAGCCCGAACGCCTCCTCGAAGAGCAGGCGCGTCAAGATAAGGCTGCTGGCGAACCGCAGCACGTATCCGCTTGCATGGCCCGCGACGGTGAAGACCGCACCCCTGCGGGCCCGACTTCCGAGAGTCTCTGTCGGTCTAGACATGCTCCATCGCACACTGCCTGCTAGCCCGTCCCTTCGGTACCGGAATAAGAGAGGTCCGGTTTGAGCGGGGAGGCGCAAACCGGTAAATCGACGTCTGCGTTCGGCCCTGAATCCCCACAGCGAGGCCGGCATCCCGGTGTTTTGCCTCATCGGGAACTCTACTCCTGTTGACACTCCCGACTGGGGCGGCATGGAGTCAGTCTACTCCTTGGACCGAACTGTGCTGGGCGAGCGCACACCGGCAAGTGTCGGCTCCGGAGACACGTGTCCGCCGACACAGAACCTTGGAATCGTGTAGCCCTGTATGTGTCCCAGCATTTTAGGTACGGACGGTCCTGCCCAACCGGGGCCGCCACAAAAGCATCACGGTCATTAATTGCCCGTGTCCACGGCCGTGTTTCACATAGTGGCCGGGGCGGTTGTCGGTCGTTCGTCCGCGGGTCGGAGTGACGAGCGACGCACTGCTGATTTCGGAAATGCGAGGGTAGAATGAGTGCACTTCGTTTGCCTGGATTACTGTCGAAGACATGGAGCACTTTGTCGGGGAGCCCGCTAGCAACGAGATTCGTCAAAGCGAGCACGTTCAGAGAACGCGAGCGAGCCGGGCTTGTGGGACGATCGAACTACGCATACGGCATGCTTCGTGCGGCGGACCTGGCTCACTACTTCGGCGCAAAGGAGACGACGGTGATCGAGTTCGGAGTGGCCAGCGGTGCAGGCCTACTGAATCTAATAGAGCTCGGCGAGATGATCACCGCGGAGACGGGGGTGCGGTTCCGGGTGGTGGGCTTCGACACTGGCACGGGCCTACCTACTGTCTCAGGCTATCGCGACCATGCGGAGCTTTGGATGCCCGGTGATTTTGCGATGGAAGGCAGCGAAGAATTGCTGGAGCGGCTTGGCGGTCGTGCGGAGCTGGTGCTCGGCGACATCGCTCACACCATCGTTCCCTTCATGGAGACGTTGTCGCGCGTCGCGCCAATCGGTTTCGTCTCAGTCGACGTGGACATCTATACCGCGACCAAGAGCGCATTGAAGATCTTGGGTGGTCCTCCTGAGATGTACGTACCAGCCGTTAGCATGTACTTCGATGACGTGTCGTTCTATTTCGCCAACGAGTGGTGCGGCGAACTGCTGGCCATAAGAGAGTTCAATGCCGAACACGAGCTCCGGAAGATCGGGCCAGATCGAAGCCTACCGGGTAGACGTAAGACGGCGGATAGCCCCTGGCATCGCCAGATGTTTGCGTGTCACATCCTGGACCATCATGCACGCAACGAAGCTCGCGACCGAAACGATCTGTCGATCGGCGATCACCACCGTCACATGAGTGCGAACTTCCTCTATTGAGAGGGCAACCGAGGGCGGGCGGTTGGGCTTAGAGTTGATGATGATTCGGTTTTACGATCGCGAGGCTCTGCGGAACGACTTCCACGCTGCTAAACCGTTCCCACATATCGTAATCGACGAATTCTTAGAGCCGGACGCAAGCGAGAGGATGGCAGCGAGCTATCCGAGCTTTGAAGCCGCTCTGCGCCACGGGCGGTCCTTCGACGCCGTTAACGAGGCGCGGAAAGTCCAGATTACGGATGCCAGGAGATTCCCCGAGCCGGTGGCCGAGCTGAGCCAACGCCTCCTATCACGGGAGTTTCTCGAGGACCTCGAGCAGATCACCGGAATCCCGCAGCTCCTGGCCGACAGCGAATACGCGGGTGGTGGTATGCATCTCACCGGGCCGGGTGGACGCCTTGACGTCCACGTGGACTTCAATTTCATGGAAGAGCGGAACTGGCACCGACGCCTGAACCTCCTGCTCTATCTGAACCCGGATTGGGACCCGGCATGGGGCGGTGCTTTGGAGCTCTGGGACGCCAGGGTAGAGCGCTGCCAGGTCGTGGTGCAGCCCAAGCTTAATCGCGCGGTAATCTTCGAAACTAGTGCTATCAGCTACCATGGCGTCCAGCCGCTGCGCTGTCCCCCAAGTCGCCAGCGGCTTTCCTTTGCGGTTTACTACTACACGCGAGAAGCACCGGCGGATTGGGATGGTAGCAAACACAGCACTATCTTTCGGTCACGACCGAGGGAGAAGTTCCGGGGCCACGTACTGATGCCACTCGAGAGGGCCAAGCGCCGCGCCCTCCCATGGCTCAAAAGGAACGTCAAGCGGGCAATTGGTCGGCGGTAGGGCGCCGGAACCGTTGCGATCGCAGGTAGCTGGGCCGCCGACATCGTACGGATAGGTCGGGAACTGGGGCAGACGGATCGGAGCGTATCCAGTCCGAATGCATCCGAACAGGCACAGAGGTAGGTACACCACTCGCCGTCAGCGGCTAAGCTAGGTTTCCGCGTACATTTCTGAGCGCCCACGGTGGCTCGGGCGCCGAAGAACTAGCAGAATCCTACCGCCGGTCGGAATCCAGCTTCCTTCTTCGCCTTCTTGGGTTTGCCGCCCGGGACCCCCGTGTCGTGAAATCCGCCTGGGCGATGCCTTAAGGCAGGAGCCAAAGAGACCGAAACGCCCACCACTGAGCCATCCCCACACCCACACTCCGGCACACGTCGCTTGCGTTCCAACGCGATCGTCGTACGACCCCTCGTCGTTACCCTGCCGCTATTCACAGGAGAGAGCCGCCCTCACCTCAGAACCACTCATCGCATCCTGGGATAGCACGCCGTAGTGCCGTAGGTAGCGTTCGAAATGGCGCACGCTCGATCGTTCCGAGCACTTCTCGCGAGCAAAACGCCTGGCGGCTGCACCCATCCTGGCGCAGCTTGTCTCGTCGTTCCATAGGGCCTCGATGCGCTCAGCCATGGCGTTGGCATCACCCGGAGGCACGAGCAGCCCATTGTCGTTTTCGCGCACGTAGTCACGCACGCCGCTGGAGTTCGTGACGACCTGCGCTTTACCCAAGTGCATGAAAGCAACCATAGTGGAGTGCCCGCAAGGCATCCGTGCGTGCGCGAGCGGCAACACGCAAAAACGACTATCGGCCATGAGGCGATTGAATCGTTCGAGTCCCACGTCCATGAGGACCGTTACGTTGGCGG
>JAKSBK010000207.1 GCA_022361155.1 Pseudomonadota bacterium | reverse complement strand
GCGGCTGGGGCTCGGGCGGTGGACAGGGCGGTGGACAACAGGGCGGCGCGATAGGCGTGGCGGGCGCGCAGGGCGGCTTTGGCGCCGCAGCTGGCAGCGGTGGCTGGGGCGGCGTTGCTGGCACCGGCCAAGGCGCCGCTGGCGCCGGCTGGGGCGGTCGGGGCGGGGGCCAGAGCGGAGTGGGCGGGCAGGGCGGCGCGGCCGGCCGAGGTGGCGCGGGGGGGATCGCAGGCTCAGGGACTCCCGGCGGCCCACCTTGCCCACCGGGTTTCACGTGTACCACATCCCCCGCGCTGCCAGGGCCGCCTTATTGTGGCATGCAGGGCGGGCCTCCCCTGTGCGGCAGTCCCTGGTGCCTGATGCTGCTGGGAGGCGGCTGCGTTGAGAGAGGGAACCGCAGTTGGTGCATCCAGAACTGCACGCTGTAGGGCGGCATGGCGGGTGGTGTCGATCGTGTGGCAGGCTCGATGGCTTTGGCCGCAGCGCTGGCAAGCTGGTCCGCGACACCGACCGTGCTTGCCAACGGACGCTACCCCTCGGCCCAGCAGCTGATCGAGGACCCGCGCAGTCCCGAGCACCTGATCGTGCGAGCCACCTACGGGCTGCTGGTGACGCGAGACACTGGCAAGCGCTGGTCGCTGATCTGCGAGCAAGCCGTGGGCTACGGGGGTAACGAGGACCCTGCGCTAGGCCTGCTGGGTGATGGCACGTTGCTGGCCGGTCTGTTTGGCGGCTTGGCGTTGGGCTCGGCCGATGGATGCACATGGAGCAAGGCGCAAGGCGCGCTCGGCGAGCTGGAGATCGTCGACGTGAGCGTGGACCCTCTCGAGCGCGCACGCGCACTCGCGCTCGGCCGCGAGGCGCAGCACGGGCTTTCCACGCACCGGCTCTGGCGGACGAGCGACAGCGGCGCGAGCTGGCAGCGGCTCGGTGGTCCCTTCGGCGCGGAGCTCGATCTGGTCGCCACGGCGTTCGACGTGGCTGCGAGCGACCCCAAGCGCGTGTACGTCAGCGGGCTGGGACTGGTGCCCGCGCTCAGGGGCGTGTTGCTGCGCACCGACAACGGCGGCGTCGGCTGGACGCTGCTGCCCATAGCCGACACGGGCCCGCAAGCGGTCCCGTTCTTCACGGCCGTCGCGCCGAACGACCGCGACACGATCTACGTGCGCGTGCGCGGGTCGAACCGGGATCGTCTGCTGGTGTCGTCGAGCGGCGGGCAGTCGTGGCGCAGCGTGCTCGAGGGCAGAGCCGTGATGGCTGGCTTCGCGCTTTCGCCGGACGGCACGCAAGTGGCGGTCGGCTTCGGGTTGCCTGATCGACCCGGCCTGGTCGACTGCTCCGCGCTGGGCATCTGGAAAGCCTCGACGCGCGATCTCGCGTTCAGCAAGGTTTTCCATGGTGCGGTGCAGTGCCTGACATGGACCCAGCGAGGCTTGTACGCCTGCACGCACGAGCGCAGCGAGGGCTTTCAACTGGGCCTGTCGCAGGACGGCGGCCAGAGCTTCGCGTCCTTGATGAAGCTGCGCAGCGTGCAGGGGCTCGCGTGTCCTTCACCCAGCATGCTCGCCGCGCTCTGCGCCGGACCCTGGCGCGAGCTCTGCCCTGTGATTGGCACCACCTGTACAGGGGGCGACGCGGGCGTTCCCGGAATCCCCCCGATCGGCGGCGTTCCGGGATGCCTGGGCGACGCCGGTTTACCGGTAGCCCCCGGCGATGCCGGCAGCGCGGGTCTGCGAGACGCAGCGGCCGGCAGCGATGGCGCGCGACCCGTGGTCCCCGGCGACGCCGGTAGCGGCGCCGGTCGGCGAGACGCGGGAACCGACGCTGACGCTGTTTCTTCGGTC
>JAKSBK010000206.1 GCA_022361155.1 Pseudomonadota bacterium | reverse complement strand
GGTTCTTCTTGTGTGTTTAGCGCCGGCCGCGGCCGCCACGTCCACCGCGATCGTTGCCGCGGCGTCCCCCGCCACGGTTGCCGCCGGAGCGCCCGCCGCCGCCCGATTTGGGGCGGTCCTTCTCGCGGGCTTCTTCGGCGGTCCAGCCTTCCAGGACGGCCTGGCGGCTGAGGCGGATCTTGCCATCCGGTTGGATGTCGCTGATCATCACCGTGATCTCGTCGCCCACCTGGGCCACGTCTTCCACGCTGGCCACATGAGCGCTGTCCAACTGGCTGATGTGCACCAGCCCGTCGATGTTGGGCATGATCTCCACGAAGGCGCCGAAATCGGTGGTGCGCACCACCTTGCCGGTGTAGATGCGACCGATCTCGGGCTCCTCGGTGAGGGCTTCGACCCGCTCGCGGGCCAGGGCGGCGCTGTCTTCGTTGTTGGCAGCGATGAACACAGTGCCATCATCGTCGACATCGAGCTTGGCCCCGCTCTCGTCCTGGATGGCGCGGATGGTCTTGCCGCCGGGGCCGATGATCGCGCCAATCTTATCCACCGGGATCACGACCGTGCTGATGCGCGGCGCGTGCGGTTTCAGTTCCGGCCGCGGCACGGAGATGGTTTCCAGCATCTTGTCGAGGATGTGGGCCCGGCCGGCTTTGGCCTGCTCCAGCGCCTCAGCCATCATCTCGGTGGTTAGGCCAGCGATCTTGATATCCATTTGTAGGGCGGTGATGCCCTTGGGCGTGCCGGCGACTTTGAAGTCCATGTCGCCCAGGTGGTCTTCCATGCCCTGGATGTCGCTGAGGATGGCGTACTTCTCGCCATCGGTGATCAGGCCCATGGCGATGCCGGACACGGGGGCCTTGATCGGCACGCCGGTGTCCATCAGCGCTAGGGTGGAGCCGCACACTGAGGCCATCGAGGTCGAGCCGTTGGAGGACATGCACTCGGAGACCAGGCGCAGGGTGTAGGGGAATTCTTTCTCGTCGGGGATCATCGGTTCCAGGGCCCGTTCGGCCAGGGCGCCGTGCCCGATCTCGCGGCGGCTGGCGCCACGTAGGAAGCGTGTCTCGCCCACAGAGAAGGGCGGGAAGTTGTAATGGTGCATGTAGCGCTTCTCTTCGTTGGGCGTCAGGTTATCCAGCATCTGGGCATCGCGGGAGGTGCCCAGCGTCGCCAGAGTCAGCACCTGAGTCTCGCCGCGGGTGAAGAGGCCCGAGCCGTGGGCGCGGGGGCTGTAGTCCACCTCCGACCAGATCGGGCGCACGTCGGCGGGCTTGCGCCCATCGGGGCGGACGCCTTGCTCGATAATGCGAGTACGCACGACCGCCTTCTCGGCAGCGCTGAAGGCGTCTTTGACGTCGCCGGCCAGCTCCTCATCTTCGGGGGCCAGTTCGGTGACAATCGCGTCGCGCAGGGCGTAGATGGCCTCCATGTGATTTGTCTTGGCCAGGTCCTGGCTGAGGATGCTCTCCAGCTCGCCCTGGGCGCGCTCCATGACCTGCTTCTTCAGGTCCTCGTCCACAGCGAAGGGCGGGTACTCGCGCTTCTCTTTGCCGATCGCCTCAGCCATTTCCAGCTGAGCGTCAATGATCGGTTGGATCGCCTGGTGCGCAGCCTCCAGGGCGGCGACCATGTCATCTTCGGTGACCTCGAGGGCGCCGGCTTCGACCATCAGGATCGCGTCCCGGGTGCCGGCCACGCGCAGATCGAGGTCCGATTCCTTGAGTTGGGAATAGGTGGGGTTGATGACGAACTGGCCATCCACCCGGCCCACACGCACGGCGCCGACGGGCCCGTTCCAGGGCGCATCGGAGATCATCACGGCGGCGGAGGCCACATT
>JAKSBK010000205.1 GCA_022361155.1 Pseudomonadota bacterium | reverse complement strand
TTGGAGGCGGCCTCGCAAGGACAGCCTTCGCCACCAGCCAGCTCACCCTCGCAGTGCTAGCTCTCGCCGCCACCACAACCCTGCGCGACCACCGCAACGAGCATCGACAGCGGCAACGCGAGCGCCAGGGGCGATGACACGAACGCCCCTGCACGATTGCCCTGGGCCATGGGGGGCCTGAGACTAGCACGGATGGGGCCGGCCGTTGCCCTTGCCCGGACTTTCGCGGATCGCTCGAAGTCGTGGGAAACCCGATTGCCGAGGGCGCTCGGTCGAGTCGAACAGTAGCGTCCCGATGTTGGTCGAGCTTATCATCCTCGGGCTCTCGGTTCAGCTCTAAAGACACTCCCACATGGCGCCAGCGTACGATTTCGTGGTGGTGGGCTCGGGGTTCGGCGGCAGTGTTTCCGCTCTGCGCCTGGCCGAGAAAGGCTACTCCGTGGCGGTTGTCGAGCGCGGACGCCGCTTTCGTTCCGAGGATTTCCCGAAGACCAACTGGAACCTGCGCAAGTTCCTGTGGGCGCCGCAGTTTGGCTGCTACGGAATCCAGGCCATCACGCTGCTCAAGGATGTGCTCGTGCTGCACGGCACAGGCGTTGGTGGCGGAAGCCTGGTCTATGCCAACACGCTGCTCGTGCCGCCGCAGGAGGTGTTCGGCGATCCTGGTTGGTGCCGCCTAGGCGACTGGAAACGCGACCTGGCGCCGCACTACGAGCGAGCCCAGCGCATGCTGGGTGTGGTGCAGGCTCGTGGCCAGGGTGAGGCCGACCGGCTTTTGGCCCGGGTTGCGCGCGAGCTCGACCCCGATGCGCAACCCCGGGCGACCCGGGTTGGCGTGTTTTTCGGGGAGCCGGGCAAGACCGTGCCCGACCCCTATTTTGGCGGCGAGGGGCCTGCGCGTTCTGGCTGCACGCTGTGCGGCGGATGCATGGTGGGCTGCCGTCACGGCGCCAAGAACACGCTGGACAAGAACTACCTTTACCTTGCCGAACGCCGCGGCGTGCGTGTGATCGCCGAAACCGAGGTCAGCGAAATCCGTCCTGCTCAAGACGGCTACGTGCTGACTACGCGACGCGTCACGGGCTTATCATCCACGAACAAGGGAGCGTTGCGAGCCAACAGCGTCGTGCTCGCCGGCGGTGTCCTCGGCACGCTGCCTCTGCTGTTTCGCTCCAAGGCTGCCGGAGGACTAGCGCGGTTATCGGACAGGCTGGGTGACTTCGTTCGCACCAACAGCGAGGCGATCGTGGGCTTTGCCGACGGCCGCAAACACGTGGATCACAGCCGCGGGATCGCCATCGCTTCCGGGGCAGATGTCCTCGGCACGCATTTCGAGATGGTGCGCTACGGGGCCGGGCAGGATGCCATGAGCGTGTTGGGCACGCTCATGGTGGACGCGGGAGCGCCGTGGCCTCGCGCGCTGCGACTCTTGGGCGCGGCCTTGAAGCATCCGCTGTCGTTCGCGCGCACCTTCTATCCTTTTGGCTGGGCCAGGCGCGGCGCGATCCTGCTTGCCATGCAGTCGCTTCCAAACCACTTGCGTTTGACCCCCAAATCGTCCTGGCGCTGGCCCTTTTTCACGTCGCTGGAATCGGTCTGGGCCACCGGCGCGCCGGTTCCCAAGTACTTCCCTGCTGCCCATCGGGTGGCCCGGCGCATGGCCGAGCTCACGGGCGGCTTCGCGCAGAGCGCGCTGCCCGAGGTAATGCTGAACCTGAGCACGACCGCCCACATCCTGGGTGGCTGCCCCATGGGCGAGAACGCGCATCAAGGCGTGGTCGACCGCCATGGCCGCGTGTTCGGATACCCGAACCTCTACGTCGCGGACGGATCGGTGCTGCCGGCTAACCTGGGCGTCAACCCAGCCCTTACCATCACGGCCGTGGCCGAGTGGATCATGAGCCAGATCCCAGCCCGCGCGTGAGGTCTTGGTCCCTCTAGTCTTGGGCGCGCAGTTGCTCCGGTGTGTCGGGCTGGCGCTCCGGGTGCGCGTCGCTGAAGGGCTTCAGCGACAGGCAATGAGCTTCGATGCGTTCGATCGTGGGCCAGCGACCGACGCCGCACTCGAAGCGACGCGCATTGTATAGCTGCGGTATCAGGCATATGTCGGCGAGCGTGGGGCAATCGCCATGGCAGCAGCGACCGGTTTGCGCGTCGCGAGCGACGAGCTCCTCGAACGCGTCCAATCCTCGTCCGATCCAGTGCTGACACCACTGTTTGCGCTGCTCGTCGCTGGCTTCAAGCTCATCGTCCAGGTAGTTGAGCACGCTCAGGTTCTGCAGCGGGTGAATGTCGCATGCGATTACGTAGGCCAGCGAACGCACACGGGCCCGCGCTTGCGGCGACGCCGGCAGCAACGCAGGTCCAGGAAGGTGCTCCTCCAGGTACTCGAGCTGAGCCAGGGATTGCGTTAGCACGTACTCGCCGTGGACCAGCGTGGGAACACGCGCCTGGGGGTTGAGCTTCCTGTAGTGCTCCGTGTGTTGCTCGCCTCCGTCTCGCAACAAGTGGACCCCCAGCGTGTCGAAATCCACGTCTTTGATGTGCAAGGCGATCCGGACCCGATACGCTGCCGAAGATCGGAAGTAGGTGTAGAGCTTCATCGCAGCTTGACGGCAGCTTGACGGCAGCTTGGCGGCAGTTTGACTAAGCTGCCTGCATTCTTTCTCTTACCACATGCCGTGGCCACCCGGGCTTGGATCGGATTTAACTAGGAAGGTTCCATGAGGCATAGCTGCCATCTCGTCGTTGCTGCGCTGTCGCTGCTGGCGTGCACGCGCCCTGGGTGCTCGCCAGGCGCGAAGCCACCACGCCGCCAGCAGCCGGAAGCGGCTGCCTCCAAGAGCTCGACCACGCAACCGACACAGGCTGCGAATCCGCAGCCCAATATCCTCTTCATTCTGGTCGACGATTTGGGTTACGGCGACCTGGGCTCTTTTTGGCAGGATCGCGGGAGCCGAGCTCCAAAGAAGTTCGACACGCCGGCGATCGACCGCCTGGCCGCGCACGGCGTCAAGCTGACGCACCACTACGTCGCAGCACCGGTGTGCGCTCCTGCGCGCGCGTCGTTCTTGAGCGGGCGGCATCAGGGACACGCGAATGTGCGGGATTCGCAGTTCGACAAGCCGCTTTCCAACAACCACACGGTTGGCACGGTGTTGCAGCAGGCGGGCTACCATACCGCATGGATCGGCAAGGCTGGGCTGTCGGGCCCCAAAGACTCCGTTCCTCTAGCCGGGCAGGGCTCTCGAGCTCTTGTCGCGCACCCGCTCAAGCGCGGTTTCGATCGCTTCTTCGGCTACCATTTCCACCAGGACGGCCACGAGCACTACCCGGCCAACGGCACGACCAACAAGCGCGCCCTTATTTACGACGACTACCAGCAGATCAACCAAGCATCCGTGGACTTGTATACGACGGACGCATGGACGGCGGCCGCCAAGAAGGTGATCATCGACGAGGCCAGCGACGGCGACCAGCAACCGTTCTTCTTGTTCGTGGCCTACGATACGCCGCACTTCAAGATGCAGCGGCCTGCCGTGGCCTATCCTCCGCTCGACCAGGATGGCGATCCGCGCACGGGAGGCGTCCAGTGGACCAACCAAAGGGACGCTTTCGGCAACGTACGCTACGCCTCGACGGCCACCGGTCTCGGCAGGCCCGATTCCTATACGCATCCGGATATCCCCGCTAGCTGGACGGCAGCGGAAAAACAGCACGTCGGCATGATACGCCGGATCGACAACGGCGTGGCCGACCTGATGCGTACGCTCGAGGACCTCGGCCTCGTGCACAACACGCTGGTGGTATTCTCGTCCGACAACGGACCGCACAACGAAGGCAACGATCCCCGCAGCTTCGAGTCCTTTGCCAATATGGAGGGCATCAAGCGCGACATGTGGGAAGCGGGCATCCGCGTGCCCACGATCGCAAGCTGGCCGGGGCGCATTCAAGCTTCCGGAACCGACAGCGGCATCCTGGAAAACGCTTTCCCTTCCGCCCAGTGGGATTGGCTGCCGACCTTTGCCCAGGCTGCGGGTGTTACCGCGCCGTCGTGGGCCGACGGCGTTTCGCTGCTTCCCACGCTTACCGGAGCCCAGGCGCAGCAACGGGACAAGGGCTACCTGTACTTCGAGTTTTCGGTCAAGGGCACGACGCCTAGCTGGCCGCAGTTTTCGAATCATGGCGGCACGCCTCGGGGACTGATGCAGACGATCCGCGTCGGGCGCCATACCGGGGTGCGCACGAACGTCCGTAGCGGCGGGGAGCCCTTCGCCATCTTCGACGTGGTGACGGATCCCGGACAGGCTCGCGACCTGGCGCCCCTGCAGCCGGCCCTTCAGGCGCAGCTGCAGGCACTCGCGCTGAGCGCCCGCAGGCCAGGCGGCGGCACCGTACGACCCTACGACAGCATGAACCTGCCCTCGGTGGCGGCGCCTGCTGGACTCAGACCCGGGGTCGCCTACCGGACCTACAGCGTCGCGCTTCCCTGGGTGCCCGAGTACCGCGATATGCTGCCTGCCCTGGTCGCCGCGGACACGAACATCAACCCCGCGAAGCACTCCCCGGCGGACAACTCCGGAATACTGTACACGGGCTTCATCAACGTGCCCGTTGCCGGCAGCTACACGTTCTTCTTGCGCACGGACGCAGGAGGGAGCTTGCACCTGCACGACGCGCACGTCGTCGACGACGACTTCCATCACAACGGCAACGAGGTGTCCGGCAGCATCGGGCTGCAGGTCGGACATCACCCGTTCCGGCTCTACTACAGGCATGCCGCGGGTCCTCATCTGGCGTTGCTCCAGTGGTCGGGACCCGGACTGCACAAGCAGCCGATCCCGGACGCGAGCCTGTTCTTCAGCGAAGCGCTCCCTGCCGCCGCCGCCGCTCCCCGGGAATATGGCGGGCATCCCGGCGGCAGCCGGCATGGGGGGTAGCGGCACCGGCGGCGGCGCGGGATCGGGTGCGAGCGGAGGTGTAGGAGAGAGCAGAACGATTGGGGACGTCCCCAATATCCTACGGCCAGTGCCGGCTGCGCCGTTGCGGCGCTGCTGCCAGCCGGTTGCGCCGAGTCGCTGCCGCTAAACCCACACAGGAGCACATGGCCAGGCAGCGAACCGACACCTATAATGCCTTCGGCAGCCGGGATGCCTCCAAGGGGCCTTGAACGAAACTAGGAAACTGGTCCGCGGCAGTCGTCCGGTCCCGCGCGCAACGCAGCGGGCCGAGCAGGGCGAGGTTTCGTTTGCATCATCCCCGGAGCCCCTCCAGATCGTCACCGATCTCGAGCTGCAATCCGTGATCGGCCAGGGCGGCATGGGGATCGTATTCCGCGTCTACGACCGCAGCCTGCAGCGTCCGATCGCCATGAAGGTGCTCAAGTCCGAGATCCCGCAGTCTGCGCTGCCGTGTCTTGCGCAGGAGGCGCTCGTCACCGGCCGGCTGGAACACCCGGGGATCGTACCCGTGTACGGCGCCGGCCAAGACGATGGCGGAAACCCCGATTGCTTCACCATGAAGTACGTGGATGGCGTGACGCTGACAGATAGGCTCCTCGAGCTGTCCAAGCTCGGAACGCCACCCCGCGGCCGGCACTTGCAGGAACTGCTGACCAAGTTTCTCAAGGTCTGCGAGTCGGTATCCTTCGCACACAGCCGGGGCGTGCTGCACCGAGATATCAAGCCCGACAATATCATGCTGGGTAGCTACGGTGAGGTCTACCTGATGGACTGGGGGCTCGCGCTGCTCCGGTCCGACAACAGCGAGCGCCGTGTGAGCGATGCAGCACCGAAGCACGAACAGCCGAAGCACGAACAACATGGGCCCGTGGTGGGAACGCCGCACTACATGGCCCCCGAGGCGATTCGCTGCGGACCTTACTCGGTGGACGAGCGCACCGATGTGTTTTCGCTCGGCGCCGTGCTCTACGAGATGCTTACGTTGGTTCCGCCGTACGACTTTGAGGACGACCTCCCGTTGTGGATGCTCTCCCGCAACGACACCATCAAGCCCCCCGAGCAGGTCACGCCGGACGCCCCTCCTCCGGCGCAGCTTTGCGACATCGTGATGCAAGCCCTTTCCCACTCACCCGATGACCGCCAGCAGAGCGCCGAACAGCTGCGACAGGACATCGAAACGTTCCTGTACGCCGGCGGCTGGTTCACGCGCCGGCAGTTCGCTTCCGGCTGCATCGTGGCGCACGAGGGGGAAGAGGGGGGCAGCGCCTACATCGTCGAGAAGGGGCGCTGTCGAGTCTACTGCGAGACGGACGGAGCCACGAAAGCGCTGCGAGAGCTGGGACCCGGGGAGTGTTTCGGCGAGTTGGCCTTGCTGACTTCCGGCAAACGCACCGCCACGGTCGAAGCGCTCACAGACGTCACCCTGCTCGAAGTCTCGAGCGACGTCTTCGAGCGTGAGCTGCCCCGTGGCTCATGGACACGTCAGTTCGTCGACACCTTGGCCGAGCGGTTCCTGCAGTCCGAGCGCGACCAGCGCCGGCGCCCACCCTAGAACCTAGACACGCAGCGTTACAACGGCGAGCGGTGGTTCCGAAAACGTCGCCGGACGGAAGACGAGTCCAAGGTACTGACCTCTGATCGGATGCGAGGAGCCTCGCCCCTCCTCTTGGAGGGCGCCGTTGAGTTTCTCCAGGCCTTCTTGAGTCAGCAAGTTCCACTCGGTCCCCCCCTTGACCAGCGTGGTGATATTGACCCGGATACCCGTGGTTGACAGCCGTTCCACCTGCATCCGGAACCGAGCGCCGCTCCCGCCAAGCGGTGCAAGCTCGGTCGCTTCCAGATTGTCGTCGGGTCGAAAGCTTCTCGTGCGAACCTCTCGATGGAGCTTGTTCAGCTCAATGTCCTTCAGTTCGCTCAGGTCCACGTTCGCCCAGGCTGGGATCAGCTGACCCATCCCGGAGGCAAATGGCAGGCGCATCAGGTTTTCCAGCGTCTGGTACTGGTTCTGGTACGTGCTCGCCATGTCCTTGAGCATCGCTCTGAAGCCGTAGTTTTCGTTGAGAATCCTGAGCCAGGCTCCGTTCCAAATCTGCCCTTGGCGCTGGAGCGACTCGCCGAGCTCTGTGAATACGCTCTGAGCTTGAACGAAACCGGGAACGTTGTTGTCGTTGTCCGCCATGAAAATTCCTCCAAATAGCTCTAGCAGACTCCTGAAAAATGGTCCGTTGGGTCTTGGTTGGGTAGCTAAGCGCGGCGCTGCGATCTGTTCGGCAACCTGGTGTGAAGTAATACCAGAGTTTCGTTCACTTCGAAGCCCTACTCAGGCAGCTCCCAAGGCGGCCTGGAGGGCCGATAGCTCGCCCGGCGTGGCGTTCAGCAACGCCATCGGTCCCTCGTACACGAGCTCATGCATCAGCAGGCTCACCAAAGCCGGGTTCAGCAGGTTCAGAACGGTCACGATCTCGTCACTCTGCCCCGCAGGCGGCGGGAAGTGGAGGCTCTTGCTCGCCGTGATGGTGAGATGCTCACCTTTCCCACCGCGCCCGCCGTCCTTACCCTTTTTGCCATAGTACGTGGCCTCGTAGGATCCGCCGTCCACATCCAAGATGTCGCGGTACCTCACGGCGCCCACCGTGTAGAACTGGCAGCGAAAGAGGACGAAGTCGTAGCGCAACACGAACGGATTGTCTTCACGGGCTCCATGCACGCTGTCAAAACCAGTGTCGGGTTTGCCGAGGATACCGGCACTGTAGTTGCTGATGGTCAGGATGATCTCCGCGGTGGCGGCGCTTCCGACGTTCCAGTTCCAGTTAACGACTTCCTTGAGCTGTCCTCCCTCGGGTCTTTTCCACAAAGCCTTGGCCTCCTCGGCCTCGAGCTCGTTGAAGCTGCCTTGCACGTAGTTGCCCGGCGTGGACTCCAGATAGAATGGATCGCGCTCGTCGGAGAGGTAGCTGCTGGTACGGGCCCAGTTTTCGGGCGAGCCGGCGCGCAACAGGGACGCCACCCGCTCGGACGTGGCGTCAGCCTGCTCGGGCGCAAACTTGAAGGTCACGGTTTCGGTAACCTTGGTGACCCGCGTGTCGTAGTCGAACTTGATGTCTGTGCAGTTGTGAACCGCCGGCCAGATCCACTCGCTTCTGGCACTGGGTTCGGCATCGCCGGGCACCTTGGACGCCACGTACGCCGCGCAGCACTCGCATTTGGGCCGTGCCGCCTCCGGTGGCCATGAATGGTGACCCAGGTAACGTTCCATACGATGTTTGACTCCTGCGTTAGAGGACGCCAGGGAGCCGAGCGTGCCGACCACGGCCCTTCGTCGCAGAGCGGAGTGCGCTTCGTCGCTCACGATTCGAGGCACCGCGCCTACCGGCATGGGGGCGAACTCGGCCCAGCGGCTCGGAAGCCACAGCGGGACCCGCTGCTCTGCCATCATCCAGCGATGGAAGTGAGCACTCATCTGCGCGGCCCTAAGCTCACTCATCGCTTGACCCCTTTCGCTTCACGTGCGTGCGATAACCCATGCAGGCAGCTCTCCAAGAAACCGCAGATCACGCGTTTCTGACAGTCCCCGGAAGTTACGCTGGAACTCCCGCTGCGCGGCGCCGGCCAAGCCGTGCGCGACCTGGCAACCATACTCGATGCTCGCGTAACTGTCCATGAGCCGGCGCACCCACTGCACCTGCCGGGGCTCCCGGTCCTTGCGTTCCAGGGCGAGGAAGGCTTCGAGCGCCTCGCGTTCCCGGCCGGACGTCTGATTGAGGAGATGCACGATCATCAGCGTTCTTTTACCTTCCCATAGGTCCCCGTTGACCTCTTTGCCGTACTGCTTGTGCTCACCAATCAGATTCAGGACGTCGTCCTGGATCTGAAAGGCGGCCCCCACGAAGAAGCCAAAGGGCACGAAGCGGCGCAGGTCCACGGTGTCCCGGGTCGCGATCAGTGCACCGAGGCGAATCGGCAAGATCGTCGTGTACCAGCAGGTCTTCTTCAGGACCATCCTGAGATAGTCGCCTTCACCGAGATCCACCGTGTTTCTGCTGCGCCAGCCGAGCTCGATGGCCTGGCCTTCCACGGTTTCTCGAGCCACCTGCTCCGCCTCCTCCAGAATCCTCAGCGCCACACGTGTTCCCAGCCGTTTCTGGTTCTCCAAGAGCGGGCGCAGACTCAAGACCGACAGTGCGTCGCCGACGTTGATCGCCACAGGCACTCCGTGCAGCTTGTGGAGCGTCGGGTGACCGCGGCGCTCCTCGCTGGCGTCCTCGATGTCGTCGTGAACGAGGAACGCGTTGTGCATCAGCTCGATCGCAACCGCGGAGTTGACGGCGTCCTGCGTCGAGGCCCCGAACGCCCGTGCCGCAGCAATGCACAGTGCGGGTCTCAGGGCGCGGCCGCCCCGGCTTGGGTACTCCCGTACCGCTTCGCGCAGGTACTCCGAACCGCGGGAGACGTGTAGCTGGAGGTATTTCGCGAGCTCGAGACCCGCGATGCGACCGTACTCTCGTAGGATTGCGGGCGCGACCTGCGGCGTCGTCACGACATCCAACCGGCTAGCCCGAGAGCACGACCGTGAGCCGCCCCCGCGGCGTTCCACTGCGGAGCTCGAGGATCGCACCGGTGTAGCGTCCTGCTTTGCATCTCGATGGCACGTGAACCCGGACCCGGGTGATTCCTCGCGGTTCGGCCGGGAGCTCGACGGCTACATCTTTGATACGCGACGAATCGTCCGTTGCGAGCAGCGGCTCAACCCCGAGCTCACCGGTCGGCAGCGGCCTGTCGAGCGTCAGCAGGACCTCGGCGGGCCGCGTCGACTTGATCTCGAGGGCCAGTCTGAGTTGGTCGTCAAGGGTGGGAGACTGCGGTCTTGCGACTGCCTGGCGCCATGGATCGATGCCTCCAAAGATCGATTCCCCATCCCGACCTGGCCGATTGCGCGGCGCCGTGCTTCCGGCGAATGCGGCCATGACGTCAAGCCACATGGAGCCCATGTCGGTCGCGTACTGCACCATGCGTTCCGCCGCTTGGAACCTGTCCTGCCCGGCAAGCGTGTCGGAGGCAGCTCCTTCGGACGCGCGGCGTGAGTTGACGAACGCGCTCGCTGCCGCTGCACCCTGGCGCATGTACTCGTCCATGACCCGATAACCCATCTCGACGCTTCGTCGTATGGGATCGGAGGTTGGCCCGGGGTCAGCCGGACCTCCTCCGTCGCCGCTGTGGACACCACCCTGCCCGGAGCGGCCAAACAACGCAGACCAAGAACGCACGGGTTCTGCCCGCGGCAACTCCGGTCTTCGTTTCCTTGCCTGTTCGAGATTCTTCGCTTTTGGGCTTCGTCTTGTCGCGGCCATCTGGTTCCTCCGCTTTCGCTAGGGATGGTCGAATCCCACGATCTCCTCCAGCGGCGGCGAGCCGGACAGCGCGTGGGCCGCGAGCTTGCCGGACATCACCGCGGCCTCGACACAACCCTCCGTGAATCCGCAGCCGGTCCAATCTCCTGCCACCGTCAGGTTTTCGTGCGTCCTATGCAAGGGAGAGATCCTGTGCTGCAGCGTTCCCGGGAGACTCAGGCTGTAGCGCATGGTCGGATCGACGTTGGCGATGTAGAACTGGGACTCTAGCCGGGCCTTGCCTGCAGGCCCCTTGTTTGTGTCCGGTGTTACGAGAAGATTCCAGCGAAACCCCTTGGGCGCGACCGCGTTTGGCCATAGCGTCCCGACGTCTGTGTTCAGAAAGCGCAGCGCATTGTCCCGCACCTCCTTGCGACGCATTGCCGGGTAGCCTGCGGCCGCCGTGTTGACGCCGGGCTCGGGGTCGGGCAGCACACTGCAGAAGTACGCTATGGATTTGACCTTGCTAGAGCCGCCGGGATCGAGGGGGTAGCTTTCGCGCGACGTCAGATGCGACATGTCTGCCCAGGTGTCAAAGGGCTCCACGAAGCCCGAGATGTTGATGGACGGCTGTGTCCAACCGAGCTCCGCAATACCGTCACGCAGCCACAGCTGCAGCGCTTGTGTCGCGACGGACTTGTGGCTTGTTGCCCATTGCTGCCAGCGGGCGTCCTGTTCGATGATCTCGCGGGCGACGTGCGGCACTTCGCCAACTCCGACCGCCAGCACCACGAGATCGAAGTCCCTGCCAACCCGGAGCGTCCGAGCACCCGCGCGCCGTCGTTCCCAGTGCGACTCGAACTCCCACCCCTGCTTGCGCAGCATCTCCCCGCCGACCAGCTGGTTCCAGCGTGGTGCCGCCGGCCAGCAGGGGAGCCCCCGGATACTGACGAGCGGCCGGTATGCTCGGCCGCCCCGGACCTTCGCTTGAACGTCAAACGTGAGCGTCTCGACAAACGCGCCGTCCGCGCCCCCGTCAGCGCGGCCTACGCCCATTCCGGTTAGCTTGTGAAAAAACTTGAAGCCAACACCACGACGCTTCAGTACCTCGTACAACGGCGCGAAGACGACGTCCCCCATCCCGGCCTGCATCTTCCAGAAGAACGCTCCACGGTACGTGAAGAAGGCGCGCAGTGCACCTCGCAGGGCTTGGCCGGCGGCGATTCGCGGTCGCGTGACGTCTCCGTCTTCGTAGGCGAACGCCAAGTCGTACAGGGCGCGCACAAAGGCACTCTCCACGGATTCCTTGCTCGCGCCCCAGCGCATGAGCCATTCGCGGCAGTCGTAACCGTCGATGGCGTCGAAACCGCGCCGGTCGAACACCAGCCCCGAACCGATGATACCACGAACCACGGCCAGCACGAGGTCGATGATCTCCCACAGTCGACGGAGCTCGGTGTCGCTGCGGGTCATCCGTCGTAGCTGGGAGCGTGCCGAGTTGGCGATGGCAGCGTGGAAGTCGAGGATCACCTGACCGGGAAAACGAGGCATCAGCCTCACCACCTCGTCCAGAACGCGAAGCCCGTAGATGAGCGATCCCCAGGTCGCGAGCCCTGCATACTCCGCGCCCTTCGCCCGCCGCGCCATGAGCTCCGCCATCAGCTTGCGCAGCTCACTCGGGGCGGCGCCCACCGGGCTTGTAGCAAGCTCGGGTCGAGCTTCCGGACCGCTTCGTTCCTGGACTGCTCTAAAAAGCGTCCGGGCAAGCGACAGGCTTCGCTGCAGGTAGTCGGCCACGGTCCAGCGATGCTTGATCAGGTCGGGGTCGCCTGGCTGCCCTTTCGTGGGCGGGAAGTGAACCGCCCAGGGAAGCCAGGTTCCGTCCGGCGCTCGGTCCATGGTCCCACAGAAGTGGTCTGGCACGAACGCGTCAGTCCAGGTAGCGATGGGGCACCGGCTTGGATCGCGTCCGAGTTCCTCGTAGCACTCGCGCATCAGGCGAAACGCGTTCTCATAAAAGCCCATCCATAAGTGCAGGCCGTGCTCCTCGATCCGATCGGCAGGTCCGCGGCCGGATGCTCCCTTGCCCCCAAGCCTCCAGCCGAGCTGGTAGACCGTCACATCGTATTTGCCGGCGAGCTCGGGTCGCGTGAGCTCAAACGCAGCTGCCATCCCGCTGCACCCACCGCCAACGACCGCCACCTTGATTCGCTCTGCTGCACCCACAGGATTCGGCCGAATTAGTTACAGATCGGGCACGGGTCCTGCAAGCCCTGATGAGCGTGAATACGGAAAGGGCGGCTCCCATTGACCGCCGCCGCTTCGGAGGGCCCGCGTCATCGGAGATACTTCGTACAGCCAAAAGGGCTCATCGAACGCGTGCAAGAGCCCTGGCTTCCGCTGGCGGCGCTGGGTCAGGCGGCGGCCAGCACCTGCGGCCTTCCTGTGCGCCACACGAGGCCGCGCGCTGCAAGGCCCAGTCCCTCACGACTGCGCGTGCTGTCACCCCGGCGCCAGAGGACCTGGCCCTTCATGGGGCGCATCTCGGCTCCCGAGAACTCCATGCGGAACTGGGAGGTCACGAATACCCCATCGCTTCGCTGTCCCAGAACCGGAAGCCTGGTAAGGCGAGCGACTGGCTCAGCAGCCCGGCGCACCGAGCCGATATCGCGCGCCCACGAACCGTGCACGCTTGCGGTGCATTCAAAGAGCAGCCATCCTCGCCGAGCGACTCGGAAGCCGGAGTACGCCCAGTGGATATCAGCCAACTGCTTTCTGTAGCCGTAGACCGCGTTGCCGAGAAGCACGGCGTTGGGATCGTCCGCGTACATGGTGCACGCGAAGGCTACAGGCTCCGGCGATGCCGGATGTGCGACGAAGGGCGCGAGAATCGAAAGCTCTCGGTACCGGACACCAAACGACAGATCAAACCCCGCGAGATGACCGCCGCCGGAGCTCAGCTCGCCGAGCGTGAACAGCAACGGATGCGTTCCCGGCCGCTGCTCGGGGAGCTGCGGGCAAAGCGCGAGAGGTTCGGGAAGGAGTCGTTCGACAGCGCTTCGAGGCCAAGCCACCACCAGCATCGCCCCGGAAAAGCTCGCGCGCCCGCCCCACCCCAGACGCCCGGTACCCCACGCTTGCGCACCAGGCTCGTGTTCAGTACGTTCAGCGCCTGCAATCCCCGGGGAAACCGTCATTTCGGCGTTGCTCCTCCTCCCGATGCCACCACCATCGGTCGTCGGGTCAGAATAACACCGCCACTTCGATTTCGATCCATCCTGTCCAGCGGTCTCGCCCCACCTTCGAATACAGGCAGCCCTCGACGCCAATCGGACTTCCGGCCGCGCGCACCAGCTGCACCCGGCACTGGCAGGCGACCGGCTCAGGACCCCTTTTCATCGTGATCGCACATCGCTCCGGCCTCCCCGCCAGTGATCCTCTTCTCATCTACGGCGCTACGGGTTTCACGGGTCGACTGATCGTACAGGAAGCACTTGCCAGAGGCCTCATACCCATCCTGGCCGGCCGCAGCGAGCCCGAGCTGCACGCCTTGGCTAGTGGCGAACGGCTGGAGTTCAGAGTTGCTTCGCTGGCAAGCTCCGCCGATCTCGCTGCGGCGTTGAGCGGGGTCACCGCGGTCTTGAATGCAGCGGGTCCGTTTCGGACCGCCGCCCCGCTGCTCGTCAAGGCGTGCCTGGATAACGGAGTGCACTATCTGGACATTGCCGGGGAGCTCGCCTGGGTCGAGCTGCTGTCGCAGTTGGACACAGAGGCGCGCCACAGGCGCGTCATGCTGCTGCCGGGCGCCGGCTTCGACATGGTGGCAACCGATTGCGCGGCGGCTCTCGCGGCCAGGCGTGTGCCCGACGCTACGCACCTTGCGCTCGCCCTTGCAGGACTTGACGCCATCTCGCGTGGTTCCGCTGAGACCGTGCTCGAGCAATACCCGCAGCTCGCTGTCGTGCGGCGTGCCGGGCGCCTGGTGCCGACCCAACCCGGGGAGCTCACCCGCAGCTTCGATTTCGGCTCGGGCCCTCGGGCGACGCAGGCCATCAGCTGGTCGGACGTTGCGTCAGCCTACTACACAACAGGCATTCCGAACATCACGGTCTACTACGAGGCCACTCCGCTGGTCCGCCTCGGGCTCGGCCTTGGTCGGGACGCCGGCTGGATGTTTGCAACGCCCGCCTGGCAAACGTGGAGACAAGCGGCGCTGCGCCTGCTACCGGATGGCCCCAGCAGCCGCAGGCGAGCCGCCGGGCGAGCCACGGTCGTTGCCGAGGTTTCCGACGGCAGCCATCAGCGTGCGACGATTCGATTGCACACCCCCGAGGTCTACTCGTTCACTGCCACGGCCTCGGTTTCCATCGCGGAGCGCGTCCTTACCGGCGGCTGCGAGCCCGGCTTCCAAACCGCAGCGAACGCCTTGGGAGCAGAATACGTCTTGTCGCTCCCGGGCGTTTCCCAGGATCGCTGATTACCGGCGCATGGCCCTTGCCAGCGCACCGCTAACGCTCCGGGTCAGCCAGCGCGGCTGATAGCGCATCATTTGCACAGCGAGCTGGTTCAACGCACCGCTCACGAGTACGGGCGTGCCGCGAATGCACGCCAGATAGCCGTCCTGGGCGACCCGACGCGCCGAGCCGACGGCCCACGGCGGCAACCGAGAAAGGTCCTGTGCTTCGCTCAAGATTTCCGTGTCTGTGAAGCCAGGGCAGAGTGCCGTCGCGGTTACGCCGGTTCCCATCAGCTCCTCAGAGAGCGCCTCGCTGAGGTGAAGTTGATAGGCCTTGCTGGCGGCATAGGTCGGAAGGCGGGCGAGTGGCTGGAATCCAGCCATGGATACTACGTTCAGGACGCGTCCATGGCCGCGCTCGAGCATCGAGTCCAGAAACAGGTGGGTGAGGGTGGTTGGTACGGCAATATTCAGCTCCAACAGAGCCAAATGGCTCGATAACGGGGTGCGGACGAACTCGTCGTTGAACATCATGCCGGCGTTGTTCACCAGGATCTCGATCTCCAGGCCGCGCGCGCGTACAGATTTGAACAAGCGCTCGGCAGCGCGCGGGCGACACAGGTCTCGGGCCATGACCACGACCTCGACGCCAAACTGCTCTTCGAGGCTACGCGCCCGCGAGACAAGCCTCACGCGGTCGCGAGACACCAGGCACAGGTCGTGTCCATGGCTGGCAAACTCCTGCGCCAGCTCCCAGCCAATGCCCCGTGACGCACCGGTGACCAACACCCATCCGCTCCGCGAAGCGTCAGGCCAACGACTCTTTGCACCTTCGGGCATCGAAAACAGTTGCGCGTCAACTCGCCCGGAGCTCGGTCAAGAGCGAGCGAGCCTCACGTAGCACCGGAGGATCACCGCTAACAATCCCTTTGCACGCTTCAGCAAGGATCTCCCTGGCCCGCCCGGTATCGCCGCGCTTGGCCAGCAGGCGCGCGAAGCCCGTCGCGCAGCGAAGCCCCCACAAAGCCGAGCCATCTTTCGCAGCTGTCTCGAGCCCGCGCCGAAAGCAGTCCTCGGCCTCGGCTGTGGCGCCGCCCTGAGCCAACAGCTCCGCTCTGAGGCGTAGGAGCTCGGGCTCGATGTTGCGGTCCCAGTTGGTGCGTATCAACACCATGGCCTCTTCCACGGCGGCGAGACCTTTCTCGATCTCACGCGCCTGAGCATACGCTCTGGCGAGATACGACAGGTGGTATGGAAGTGGATGGGACGCGCCGGTGGCGCGCAGCATGCCAAGCCCTTGCTGAATCTCTGCGATCCCCTGCTGCACCCGCCCGCCCTCACAGGTCGCCAGTCCGTGCTGAGTCTGCGCGAGGGCCCGCCAGAACTGCAGCTGATGCTCGGCTGCGAGCTCGAGGCCATTCTCGGTTGACCGCAGCGCCCCTGCTGTGTCGCCTACGTCACTGGATAGCAGAGCGTGGTAGTGCAGAGCCATGACGGTGAGGTACGGTGAGTTGGCGGCTTTGGTCGCTGCCCAGACTCCCTGTAGAATCGTGTTCGCCTCCTCTACATCGCCAGACAAATAGCGAGCGTGCATCAGGAACAAATGCCCGTACAAGGGGTTGTCGTAGCCATAGTCGTTGGGCAGCGTGAGCACCATGTTCGAGTCGAAGTGATTCTGGCCTTCGATCAACGCACGAATCGCTTCCTTGAACCTTCCACGCCAAAAATGTCGAACCCCCATTGATGTCCACGAAATGTAGCGCTTCGCCGGACTATCCGTGGTCCGTGCGACTCGGTCGAACTGCTCTACCATCTGCCGTGTTGCCGCTCGGCTGCCGCGGACCGCCTGAAACGTCCAAATGCCATAGAAGACCCGAAACGGC
The DNA here is from genome assembly GCA_022361155.1 of Pseudomonadota bacterium. Classification (NCBI taxonomy): domain Bacteria; kingdom Pseudomonadati; phylum Pseudomonadota; species Pseudomonadota bacterium. The sequence continues at coordinate 7,570 of JAKSBK010000205.1, read as the reverse complement.
GGATCGACCTCCGCGCACAACTCTCTGGCACGCTCGTAGCTCTCCATGACCTCTTTGGCCGCATAACCTTGCGTCATGGTCAGCGGCAGCCCCAACGCAGCTAGCAACTCCAGCTCGAAACGGTCACGTTCCCTGCTCTGCGGCAACTGCCGTAGCTGCCCCAATGCGGATCTGAAGTGGTTGACCGCTTCCAGGTACGCTTGCGCTTCGAGCGCGCGCTCCGCCGCTCGCTCGAAGTACGTTGCAGCCTGCCGCGGAAGTCCGGCCTTCTTCGCGTGAAAAGCAGCCACCTCGGGCCTATCGGCGATCAGTCCCGGAAAGGCCTCCTCCAGCGCCGTGAAGATCCGCTGGTGCACGGGCGGCCGCGCGCTCTTGAGCTGCGTTTCGTAGATCCCGTCCTGAATCAGAGCGTGCTTGAATCTGTAGGTCGAATTCGGCGGATCACGACGCACGAACGCGAGCTCGCTGCGAACCAGGGCGTCGAGGTGCCCGCGAAGCTCATCGTCGGTCAACCCGGCAACCGCACGTATCAAGGCATAATCGAATTCGCGTCCGATGGCAGCGCCAAGCTGGGCCACGCGCCGGCTTTGGCCGAGTCGATCGAAACGAGCTACCAGCGACTCCTGCACTGTCGCAGGCAGGTAGCGGTCGTCGAACTCGCCGGCCAGCTCGTAGCGCGTATCGAGGCGTAGCACACCTGATTCCAGGACCGCCTTGGTTACCTCCTCGACGAAGAGCGGAACGCCCTCACTGCGTTTGGCGATTCCCTGCGTCACGAGCGGTGGCAGAGCGTGGCCGCCCGCGAGGTTCTTGACCATCGTCTCCATCTCGGACCTGGTCAGGCGGAGCAGCTCGATCACTTGGACATGGGGTTGCGACCAGCGGGGCAGGAATTCGGGGCGACCCATCACGCACAGCAGCGTGCGGCCCCCGGGTGGCTCGCGCACGATCAGATCCAGGAAATCGAGCGTCGAAGGATCAGCCCAGTGAATGTCCTCGACCAGCAACGCATACGGCGATTTTTCGGCCGCCGACGCCAGCCATATGCGCATGATTTCCAGCGTTCGCCGGCGCCGCCGAGCAGCCGACAGCTCGCGCATCGGCCCATCGTCTGCTCCCGGAATGGAGAGCAGGGCTGCCATCAAGGGCAGGGCGTCGCTCCCCACATTAGCGTGCTCAGCGAGCAGGCTGCCGAGAGCCTCGAGCCTTGCCTCGGGCGCCGTTTTCGCCTTGGCGCGCTTGCTCACGACGGCGTTGAGCATCTCGATTAGCGGGCCAAACGCCGTCGCCTGCATGAGCGGCGAACAGTAGCACTTTGCCACGACAGCACCTTGGTGGAGCCCCGTGTGCTGGAAGCGGTGGATAAGGCGCGATTTTCCGATCCCGGCTTCGCCGCGGACCACGACAACCCGGTCGGCCCCCTTCTGCACTTGTCTCCAGGCAGCAGCGAGCTCTGCCAGCTCGCGCTCGCGCCCGACGTAGGGGCTGAGGCTTCCGCGCGCCGCTGCCTCGAACTTGGTCTGTGCCCCTGTCGGTCGGACTACGCGAAAGAGCGCTACCGGTTTGGTGAACCCACGCAGGGTCCGCGTGCCGAGCGCCTCGAGCTCGAAATGACCCTGGACGAGCCTTGCCGTCGCCGCAGACACAAGGACCGTGTTCGGTTCCGCCAGCGGCTCGAGCCGCGCCGCCAGATTGACCGTCTCTCCCACGGCGAGTCGAGCCCCTGTCCCCGCCGGACCCGAGTCGCCTACAACTGCCAGGCCGCTGTGGATTCCCACACGCACTCGGGTCTCTGCTTGGAGACGCTCGCCGATCCCTTGGTTCACGCGCTTGAGATCCTCGATGATTCGAAGCGCCGTGCGCACCGCGCGAACGGCATCCTCCTCGTGGGCGACCGGGTAGCCGAAATACGCCAGCACGCCATCACCAAGGAACTGCGAGAGGTGCCCCTGGTAACGACCGATGGCATCTCGGCACACAGCCCGATAACCGACGAAGAGATCCTGCAGTTCCTCGGGATCGAGACGCTCCGAGAGCTCGCTCGAGCCGACGAGATCGCAAAAGACCACTGTCAACTGCCGGCGTTCGCCTTCACGGGGGCGCTGTTCGACTTTGTGGCCGCAAGCTGAACAGAAGCGTGACCCCGGCTGGATAGGGGCGCCGCAGCCCCTACACAGCAGGTCTTGGTCCATGGTCCTCCCGTCACAAGCCCGGTCCGCAGCCCGGCACTGCGCAGGCCGGCTGCCGCCGGTTCGCGGTGTTCGGGTGGGAGGGTATCCTCTTCAGCAACGAATCTCCAGCCTTCCGGGAGCTCGCTCACGCTCTACGGTCGCGACGAGCAGGAGAGCTGCACGGGCAAGGGCAAGCTCATCGCCCCACGGGGCGTGGAGTGTCAGCGCCCCTCGAACTCGTTTCCGACCTTGCGAGCTCTCGCGGGGTGGTCGAGATCGATCCCTGTGGCGAGGCCGGTTTCCACCAGCAGATTCCAGCCGGCGCACAGCTCCACGAAACCCCGATAGGCTCCGCCGTCGGGGATCAGCACGGTAGGAAACGAAGTCTGGCGGGGTGCAAGCGCTACCGCGTGCATGCCAACGCCATCGACGAGACACTCCCTGAGCTTGGCCTCTTCGGCGGCAAACGGATCGACGAGCACCACCACCTCGTCGCGCAGCATGACCTCCTCGATGCCGTGCACAGCGTAGGTTCCTTCGAGGTAGTCTGCCTTCTTGCGTGCGATCTCGTTCGTCTTGAGCCTCAGCTCTTCTGCCACACCGTTGTTGCGGCCGGCAAAATAGATCGTGGGCGCGCGAGCCAGCTTCTGGACGATCCCGGCATCGATTCGCAGCTCGAGCACCTGCTGCATCTGGTCGGACAGCTCATCGAGGCCGAGCAGCGGCACGTCGCCCAGGGCAGCCTCGACGCTCGCGAAGAACAATGCCTGTTCGATCACGCTCTTCGTAGCGGCCACGGCCGCTTCCTTGCCGCAGGTCAGGACATGACCCTGATTGCTCAGCTCGATAACGGGCGTATCCGGCTCCGCTACCACTGCGAAAACGGCATCATGCTGTGCTTGCCGCAGCTTCGTGAACAGCCGCACGACTTCCTTGGTCTTGCCCGAGTTCGACGCGCCAAAGACCGCAGCCCCGGACAGGTCGTACTCGAGCGCTTGCGTGGCACCCTCGCTGAAGATCGGCAGCCGGTTGCCGGAGCACAGAGCCCGATAGATCGTCTGCTTGGCCGGAAACACACGGCTCGAGCCCTCGCCGGTCAGGAGCAGCGCGCGTTTGCCCCTGATGGCATCCGCGAAGCGAGCACCCGCGTCCGGCTGGAAACGCCGCACGATCTGAGGCGACTCGAGCATCTCGCGGCACAATGCATAACCGCCGTAGCTGGCATCGGCCATGTCCATGACGTCAGGCGGTCTCCCGCAGGACGAGTTCCCCGAGCTCCTGCTGCAGCAGGGCTTCCTGGTGGAAGCCTCCACCGAGATGCTGCCAAAACACTTCGGCGTAGTCGACGCCCACCTTGGCTCCGAGCTCGCTGCTATAGCGTTTCATTTCCTCGAAAAAGTCGTCCATCTTGTGCATCACCCGCATGAGCTCGATCTGGGAGCGATGAAGCGCCAGCATCTGCTTTTTGACCGAGATCGTGTCGCCGATGTTCACGTAGAAGTGGGGGGGAGCGATCGGAGCACCCAGGGCGTCGCGAAGCGTAAGCGGCGCCGTGTGGTACAAGAGCGGTGTGCGGGGCAGCGGTGCAACCCGACAGGGAACGTTCGGTAGCGTGGCCAGCATGCTGGCCGCTTCCACGATGTTGCAGGTGGTTCGGTGATCGCTGTGGTAGTCGTTGGGCAAGTGCGTCATGACGACTCCCGCCTCGACGCTGCGTATCAGTGTCGTGGTGGCGATGCGCACCGCTTCGTGATCGAACAGGTAACCATCCCGCTGCGCCAGGCAGTGGTAGTCGGCGTCGATGATCGCGGCCGCCTGGCGGGCTTCCTGCTGCCGCTGTGCGATGGTTTCGGACTCGCTGCCGCTTATGCCGCCCATGCCGCCGGCGGTCATCGTAGCGATCGCGACGCGGTAGCCTCGGCCTTGGAGCAGCGCGAGCGTTCCCGCACAAAACGCTTCGGTATCGTCGGGATGGGCGTGAATTGCCAGCACACTGCGGTTGAAGTCAGGCATCGCGGTTGAAGTCAGGCATCGCGGTTGAAGTCAGGCATCGCGGTTGAGGGTACGACGATCGGCTCGAGCTCCACGTAGTCGGGCACCTCTCCGACGAGCGGCCGCAGGTAGCCGAGGGCCTCGTCGGTGATCTGGTTTCCACGCTCGTTGATGAAGGCGTCCGGCATGGCTTTGGCACGCACTGCCACCTCTTCGAGCGCTACCTGCCCAAGCGCGAAGGCATAGGGGTCATCGCGCAGCCGCTCGATCGCGACCATGCAACCGGTTTGGCCTTGCCCGGCAAGCTGGGCCGCATGCCGGCCGCATCGGTAGGCTTCCTCGAGATCGAGAGGCACGGCTCGGTCCATGGCCGACATGATGAGCGATTCGGTGATCTGGAACTCACCGCGCAGGCCGAGCTCGTCGCTCAGCATGCGGTGAACGTTGAGCCCAACGCTTGCCCCGCCCATGGCGCCAAACTCGGTGTTGCTGAACTTGTCCTGAGCCTGCGAGGCGCTCACCGGTGTACCGTCGGCGTAACGCAGCCCCTCGCTGACCACGATCGACGCCCAGCCATAGCGATCGATGCACGCTCGCGTGTCGGCAATGAGGCGCGACCGATCAAAGCGCCGTTCCGGGCAGTAGATCAGGTGAGGCGCGTCGTCCACTTTGCGTCTGGCCACTGCGGTTGCTGCTGCCAGCCAGCCGGCGTCGCGTCCGATGGTCTGGTACACGACGAAGGCGTCGACCTTCTTCATGTCCCGCGCCAGCCAGCCGCCTTGCAGGACATTGAGCATGTTGCTGCGGGCCGCGCTCGGAAAACCCGGCGTGTGATCGGTGCCATACAGATCGTTGTCCACGGTCTTGGGCACGCCGATTCCGATCAAGTCGTAGCCCCGGTTCCGGCAGTGGCTTTCCACCCGATGGATCGTATCCATGGTGTCGTTGCCCCCGATGAGAAACAGGTAGCGAATCGCGTGCTGGCTGAGCACGTCCAGGATGCGGGGAAGGTCTTCATCACGCACCTTGTGCCGGCAAGACCCCAGGGCGGACGATGGCGTCTTGCGTAGAGCCCGGAGCAGCTGCGCGGGCTGTCTGCCGAGGTCGACGAGCTGCCCCGCCATCATGCCCTCGATTCCAAAGCGCATCCCGTAGATGCTCTGGACCCCAGCGATCTCGCGGCAGCCATCCAGCACACCGACGAGGCTCGAATTGATGACCGAAGTGGGCCCGCCCGACTGGCCGATTACCGCGTTACCTTTGAGCATTGGCCAAGTACATATCGCACCGGGGCGGCAAGTTCGCCAGAGAGCTCGGGCCGCGCCCGCGGCGGGACGTGCCATCACCGGCTCGCTGGTGTCGTCCAATGTGCTACACTGCCTGCACTCCAGAGACCCGATCCCGCCTGACTTGCAAGCCAGGGCACGGGCTGGGGCAGCGCGTCGGAAGGAGATCGCTAACGCGCCTTGAGCGATACGCTCAGGACCGGGACGTCCGAGGCACGCAGCACGCGCTCGGCAACGCTGCCGAGCAGCGCGTGCGACAGGCCAGTGTGGCCATGGGTCCCCATCACGATCAGGTCGGCGCCCAGGGTCTGGGCCATGCGCAGGATCTGGGTGCGAGGGTCGCCTTGGGTGACGTGCTGGCGCAGCACGACGTCCCGGTCGGCGTAGCGCTCGACAAGCTTGGCAAGCTCGTTTTTCGAGGCATCTCGCATGCGAGCCGAGACCTCGGAGGGCTGTGAGTCTGACGGGGCCACGCCTCCTGACACGGTTACGTGGGACATCGCGAGCGGCAGGGCCTCGCCGCTCGCGTGCAGGTTCAGAGGAGGCGGAACCACGTGCAGCAGATGGATTTCGGCGCGCAGCTGGCCTGCTAGCTCGAGCGCGTAGCGAAGAGCTCGCTCAGAAGTCTCGGAGAAATCGACAGGGCTGAGTATGCGTCCGACGGCTGTCACGGCTGCCTCCATGGCGGCGATGCAAGATTTGCGTGGTGAGCTCTGCGGCCGGCAACTTGTGCGTCGCGCAGATGAGCACTACCCTTGAGGCGTCGCTCTACGGGTGCTCTGCGGGTTCGAAAGCACGTCCCGGGCCATCCGCTATGCATTTCCCGTTGCCATGCGTTTCCCGTCAGCCATGCGGTTGCCGTCGACAGCGCGCCGGAGGCTGGTGACCGATGCGGGCGCTAGGATCGGCCCTGCCGAGCGGCCCCGGTAGCAGTCACGGACGCGTCGTGAAGGGTCCCGACAGCTCTGGTGGTGGCGAACTCTGGCCGTGCCTGTCGGCTCCCCAGCAGGCAACGAAACCCGAGGTGCTCACCGCGCACGTGTGGTCGGCGCCCGCGGAGAGCTGGCGGAACTCACCCCGAGGCACGGCTAGCTGATTGTGGTCGTGATTGCCCCAACACGCGATGCCGCCGTGGGGGCGCAGCACGCACTTGTGGTCCCCGCCCGCCACGATCTCGAGCGCTTCACCCCCGATGGCCATCGCGACGCCACCAAGGTACGCATCCAAGTACGGCTTCCAGGCCCAGCAACGAATCCGCCGCTGCAGGTCGAGACCACACAACGACGAGGCACCGAGCGCGATCCGGCTCAACGGCGGCAGGGCACCAGCGGGTGGGCCGCCTCGTGGAGTCCTCCAACATTCGGCGCGGCCTCCAGCCGTCAGGCCGCACAGTATACCAGCCCAGCTGCAGCCGAGCGCCCGATAGCTTCGAGCGAGCCGTTGCGTGCTGAAGGGTCGCTTGCCCCAGCAGCGAATCTGGCCATCGCGCCGCAAGCCACACGTGGAGTCGGGACGCACGCACAGGTCGTCGAACCGCTCTGGCGGCGCTGCTGCAGGCGGGTCGCCCGGCCCCCAGCACTCGAGCTCCCCGCCGGAGTGCAGGCCGCAGCCGTGATGCTCTCCAAGCGCCAGCTTCGTGAAGGGGCCGGCCGGAGCTGTACCCGGCACCTGGCCCCAACAACGCAGCGAGCCGTTATCGAGCTGGGCGCAGCTGCCGTGAAGCCCAGCGGCGACCAGACGAACCGGGCCCATGACAGGCACGTGCGCGCCGGGTCGCCCCGGCGTCAGCGCGCTTGCCGCGCCGCTATCTCCCGCGCCGCTATCTCCCGCGCCGCCGGGGCCGCCCGCATCAGGCCAGCTCGCCTTCCCTCCAGTTGCCCCATCCGGGTAGATCGATGCATCCGGGATTCCATGGCCCGGCTCCTGCAGACCCGACCTCGATCCGCAGCCGCTCCACGCCAGGGCAACCAACAAAACGCCCAGATGTAGCCGGCATTCCCCGATTCGTCCCCGCCGCTTGTCTTGCAGCACTTCGGTCCTCCCCACCGGAGGCGGTTCCTAGGGTCCACTCGGGTCCCAGCTCCAGCACGCCAGCTTGCTGTCCGTGCCCACCGCGCAGCA
>JAKSBK010000204.1 GCA_022361155.1 Pseudomonadota bacterium | reverse complement strand
TCTCGGCTGGCGCCCACTTCTCGTATTGCCGACTGCGCACCGCGCTGCCGGAGGGGACCACTGCATGTACTTGACACCTGCCGCTCTATCGAGGGTCGGGTCGCCGGGGACGAGAAACGACACCGCCCAGCAGGGACCGCCATGTGGGTGGCACGATTGGCGGAGTTCCTGCTGGCGCCTCGGATTCAATGCATGGTAGCTTCGCTGCGTTCCACTTGGGGTAGCGCGTGGCATGACAGAGTCGAATCGTTCCGAAGCGTTGGATGGGATTGTGGCGGGCTCTTCGCGAGCGCCAGCACAGGGTCACGGTGCGCTGGCTGCAGGAGACCGCTGGCAGCCGCCGCGGCCAACAGGCCGAGGCACGCGAGCCGCGTGTAGTGCGGAAAAGGACACGCGGTCAAACGACGTGTCTCACGCAAGGTGAGACGCAGGGGGCGTAGGTTGGGGAGGTGGGGATGAGCTTCAAACAAGACGAACCAGGGCGAGGGCAACGCCAAGAACGTGCGGGGAAGATTACTGGCGCCGGAGGCGAAAGTGAGAGCGCGCCCAAGTGTCCACCAGCTCAGCCCTGTACGTCACGGCCGTTCGGCGTGGCCTGCCTACTCCAACGCGGAGTGCTTGCCCGTGGATAGGGGGCCGGGACGACTATGAAGGGAACACCCGACGGCTTCTGGGGAAAGCTGGAGTGCGACGACCGTGGACAGGTCGTTGCCTGGCATCCGCTTGCTGCGCACTGCGCCGACGTGGGTGCATGTGCCGAGGCACTGCTACAACACACCCTCCTGGGTAAACGGCTGGCGACGCTCGCCGGCAAGCGAGAACTCAGCCCTTCGGATGTCGCACGTTTGGCATTTCTCGCGACGCTTCACGATATCGGAAAGTTCAACCTCGGCTTCCAACGCAAAGCCGACCCCTCGGGCCGGGAGACTGCCGGGCACGTGGGCGAGGTTCTAGCGCTCTTCACCCACGAGAACGCTGCCGGCAGAGCGCTCGCCGATGTGTTGCCGATGTCGCAACTGCATGCATGGACGCCTGACGAGGGTTCCGTCCAACTCCTCGTGGCGTCCATCGGGCACCATGGCAAACCAACCTCTTGCCACGGACGTGGGGTCCGGCCCGAACTCTGGCGACGCGACTCAGACCTCGACCCGTTTGCCGGTATGGCCGAGCTGGTGGCCCTCGGTACGCGCTGGTTTCCGGAGGCTTTCGATGACGGCGCCGGCCATCTGCCTTCCTCCTCCGAATTCCAGCACGCGTTCGCCGGCTTGGTGATGCTCGCCGACTGGCTTGGCTCCGACCGCCACGACAGCTTCTTCCCGTTCGCGACGACCAATGCAGATCGCATGGCATTCGCGAGAGGGCGCGCGAGGGACGCGCTTCGCCACGTCGGTCTTGATGTCGGTGTCCCGCGACGCAGCCTTGGATCGTCCCCGCCGTCGTTCTCCTCCGTGTCGACCTTCGACGCACGCGACGCTCAGCGCAAGACGTTGGAACTCTCGGCCGGAGATGCTGGCAGTCTTGCCGTTCTCGAATCGGAGACTGGCTCGGGCAAGACGGAGGCGGCGCTCGCTCGTTTCGTGCGTCTGCTGCAGGCAGGGCTCGTCGACGGCCTGACGTTCGCGCTCCCGACGCGCAGCGCTGCCACGCAGCTGCACGAACGGGTCGTCGCTGCCTTGCAGCGTGCCTTCCCCGAAGCCCACACGCGTCCCCCTGTGGTGCTGGCGGTCCCAGGTTATCTTCAGGTCGACGACACGAAAGGGCGCCGACTGCCCGGCTTCGAGGTGCTCTGGAACGACGATGCCACGCATAGGCTACGATACCGCGGCTGGGCGGCGGAGCATCCGAAACGTTTTCTCGCTGGATCGACAGTCGTCGGCACGATCGATCAGGTGCTGCTCTCGTCGCTGCGCGTCGGTCATGCGCATCTGCGCGCCACGGCGCTGCTGCGTCACTTGCTCGTCGTCGACGAGGTGCACGCTTCCGACGCCTACATGAATCGCATTCTCGAGGAAGTGCTTCGCTTTCACCTGGCTGCGGGCGGACATGCTCTGCTAATGTCCGCGACTCTCGGCGGGGCGGCGCGCGAGAGACTCGAGCAGGCGGCCATGGGCGAACGGAGCAGGGCCGCGGCGGACTCCCTGTCCTATTTCGAAGCGTGCCACGTCCCCTATCCAGCGGTGCACCTAGCGACGCCGGGCGGTGGTTCGAGCACCGTGGCCGTGGAAGCACCCGGCCTACCAAAAGACATCGCCGTGACGGTGGAACCTCTCGCCGCTCGGCCCACCGAGACGGCTGCTCGCGCCCTTGCCGCAGCTCGTCTCGGTGCCCGCGTTTTGGTAGTGCGCAATACGGTGACCGACGCCATCGCGACCCAGCTTGCGCTGGAGCAACTCGCCACCGCGCAGGACGAGCCGCTCCTTTTTCGCCTGGGGCAACATGCGGCGCTGCACCACGCCCGTTTTGCCAGACCAGACCGGACCGCGCTCGATCATGAGATCGAAGTCCGGTTTGGTAAGAAGGCCAGCGCGTCAGGTGGAGCCGTCGCGGTCGCGACCCAGACCGTGCAGCAAAGCCTCGACCTCGACGCCGATCTACTGCTGACCGACCTCGCTCCCATGGATGTCTTGCTGCAGCGTCTAGGTCGGGTGCACCGTCATCGGGCTCGCGATCCGCACCGACCGCACACGCTCCGTCAGGCGCAAGCGAGTGTACTGGTGGACGGCGAGCCGCTCGCATCTCACATCGGGCCCACAGGTGAAGCCCGCGGCCCACATGGCATCGGGACTGTTTACGAGGATGTTCTCGTTCTCGAGGCGACGAGGCGCCGGTTACTTCGCGACGGGATGCTGCACGTTCCGGCACAGAATCGAGAACTGGTTGAAACGGCCACGCATCCGGGAGCCCTGCAAGAACTAGCGGAGACACTCGGGGAGCCCTGGCTGCGGCATCGGCAGGCGATCGGTGGCCTTCGCTTCGCGCATCTGGGCCTCGCGACGCTGAATCTCGTGGACCGCAAGCGCGTCTTCGGCGACTACTCGTTTCACACCACGGAACTCGAGGAGCGTGTGGCTTCGCGTTTGGGTGAGAGCGACCGGCAAGTCGTGTTCGAACAGCCGCTGGCTGGCCCGTTCGGATCGCGCGTTACGCAGGTGAACATTCCCGGCTGGTTGATCCGGGGTATCGAACTGGATCCTCTCCTGGCCCCCACCGATGTGACGGAAGGTGTGGGCGACCACGACGGCCCATCCATACGCTTCGTCTTCGGCGGGCTGGCCTTTGTCTACGACCGGCTAGGCCTTCGACGGCGGGATGACGCGAACAGTGCACAGCAAACCGACAACAGCGAGGTTTCGCCATGACCGCACCCCCGACGTCAGGCCCCCGACATTCGTTGCTGGATGACACGTTGTTTGGCGTGGAAGCGGACGAGCGCGAGCGCCGACTCACGCTGCCGGGCGTGCTTGCGGCGCTGTGTCGAGGCGAGGCGTTCGAGTTCTCAACCCTACAGGCACACCAGCAGCACGCGTGGCATGCGTTTCTAGTGCAGCTCGCGTGTTTGTCGCTCGTGCGATCCGGGTGCCCGAATCCTCCGGACGACGAGACTCGTTGGCGACAGCTGCTGGTGCGATGCGCGGAGCAGGATGGCAGCGGAACCGAGGCCTTCGCGTTGGTGGTTCCTGACCTATCCGAGGCCGCTTTCATGCAGCCACCCGTCCCTGAGGGCACCCTATCAGTCCTCAAGGCCGTGCATTGGAGTCCCAGCGCGGAGCTCGACGTGCTGGTCACATCCAAGAATCACGACGCCAAGGTACGGCGCCTCGCGTCACCAGCGCCGGATCACTGGGCATACGGACTCGTCACGCTGCAGACCATGCAGGGCTTTCTGGGAGCCGGGAACTACGGTATCGCACGGATGAACGGCGGCTTCGCGAGTCGGCCGTGCGTAGCTTATGCACCGTCCCTCGTGCCAGCGGTGCGCTTTGGCAGGGACCTGACTGCCATGCTTGACGCGCGCGAGTCGAGCGTCGGTCGCGGCTTCGCGAAAAAAGGGGGAGTGGGGCTTGTTTGGTGCGCATCGTGGGACGGCAACGCATCGCTCGAACTTGCGTCGCTCGATCCATACTTCATCGAGATCTGCCGACGTGTGCGGTTGTCTGGCTGCGAGGACGGCTTGCGCGCTCACCGCGGTTCCAGCAAGCGGCCACGCATCGACGCCAAGGCTTTGACCGGAAACACGGGCGATGCCTGGACACCCGTCGACCGGAATGGGAAAGCGTTGACCGTACCCGACGCCGGCTTTGGCTACGAACGTGTGCAGGACTTGATGTTTGGGGATTGGGCACACGGCGTGTGCGGAGACAGAGTGCTGGAGGAGGACAGGTACTGGCTTGGCCAGGTGCTGGTGCGCGGACAGGGAAAGACGGGCGGCTACCACGAGCGCTGGATACCGGTCCCGGGCAGGGTGCGTCTCCTGATGGCTAATAGCAGCGAGCGACAGCGTCTGGGGTCGACGGCGCGCGAGTGGGTGCGAATCGCGGACGTCGCCCGAGATAGGATCTTGCGCCCGGCGCTTCGCACCCTATTGCAGGGTGGCCCGGAGCCATCGAATTTCTTGGACCACTTTGGCGCGGAAGTGGATGCGGTCTTCTTTGAGTTGCTCTTCCAGCACGCGGAAGATGACGTGGAAAGTGCGAACGTTGCGTTTGCCGAGAGGCTCGTTGGAATGGCGCGCGAAGAGCTGGAGCGAGCAACCAACAGCGTGCCCATGAGCGCAGCGCGTCGGCATCGAGCGATCGCGTTCGCGTATCGTGCATTTTGGCGTGGCATAGCCAGCGCGCGCGGCTTTCCATCGCTCCCCACCCGGCAGACCGCACCGGACGATCCAACACGAGGAGAAGACGCATGACCGGTTCACCACCACGCTCCCCGCCCGGCGCCAGTAGCGCGCGCGCGGCGCGCCGCGGCTCCTTGCGTGCGCTCCGCCAGGCGCTGCAGCACAGCGATGCCGGCACCCTGGCACAGCTTCGCAGAACCAAACCGGAGTCCCCCCCACTAGCGTTCTTTCGGGTGTCCGCCGGTGTCCTCGACGACTTGCTGCCATTCCAAGCAGGTGCAAGAGAGCGAGCCGAGAGTCGGTGGGCGGCGCTTCTGCAGCTCATGGCCATGGCGCTTGGTACACAGCCCGACACTGGCGGCCTCCTGGGCCGAGTGCCGCTCGGCGAGGCCTTGGCCCGCGCAGACGTGGCCGAACAGCGCGTGCTGCGGCTGCTTGAGGCACGAGATGATCTCCTCGCGGATCTTGCGCGTGGCATCGTCGGCCAGCTCGTTAGCAAGGGCCAGACCTTTCGCTTGGACGAACTCGCGGACCTCATTCTCGATCCAGACGTTCACGTGGCCGAAACGGCCCGCCGCCGTATCGCTCGCGACTTCTATCGACACCAAAGCAGCTGAAGGAGATCTCCAATGGCAGGAACCTCGAGACCGCACACGCTCTTTCTGCAGTATCACACGCTGACGTCCTACCCGGCCGCCCTGCTCAATAGGGACGACCAGGGATTCGCCAAGCGCCTCCCCTTTGGGGGCGCCACCCGAACGCGTGTCTCTTCGCAGTGCCTCAAGCGCCACTGGCGAGCCTTCGACGGGGAACATTCGCTAGCGAGCGTTGGCGGTGACCGCGAATCCGTGACGCGTTCGGTGCGTTCACGGGAGACCTTCGAGCGCCTTGTTGCCGCTCCGTTGCACAAAGAGGGCGTGGCCAAGGACCTCGCGCATGCGGCGACCGAAGCCGTCAAGGAGCAAGTGCTTGGAAAGAGCAAGAAGACCAAGAAGGCCAAGCAGCCAGTCAATGACGACGCGCAAGAGGCCAAAGCCGGCGACGACTCGGGCGCGACTCTTGGCACGAGCCAGGTCACCGTGTTGGGCCGGCCCGAGATCGAGTTCTTTCTGAGCGAAGCGCGTGCCATCGCCAGCGACGCTGGCGAAGCGAAGCAGGTAGCCAAAATCGCCAAGAAGCGTTTCAGCAACGATTGGGGCAAGAACCTGCTCGGGCTCAAGCGTGCTGCAGGGCTCGATGCCGCGTTGTTTGGCCGGATGGTAACGAGCAGCAAGCTGGCCCGTGCGGATGCGGCGGTTCACGTGGCTCACTCGTTCACGGTCCACGCGGAGCACTCGGAGACCGACTACTTCTCGGCCATGGACGACCTGTCGAGCGGTAGCGACGAGGGCGAGCAATTGGGAAGCGGGCACATTGGTAACGCCGAGCTCACGAGCGGGCTCTTCTACGGCTACCTCGTGGTGGACGTGCCACAGCTCGTGTCCAACCTGGAAGGCTGCGAGCAGAGCCGGTGGCTCGACGCGGACCGCACGCTGGCTGCCGAGGTTGTGTGCCGGCTAGCGCAACTCGTGACCCGCGTTAGCCCCGGTGCCAAGCTTGGATCGACGGCCCCTTACGCCGTGGCTCATCTGCTGCTAGCCGAAGCAGGCCAAAGCCAGCCCAGGACGCTCGCCAACGCGTTTCTTAAACCCGTTCCTCCGCGGCCTGACTTGTTGGCCAACACGTATTCAGCCCTCAGTCGCTACGTTTCGGATGTCGATGGCGTGTACGCGCTTGGTAACCGGCGCGCCATAGCGGCGCTCGCTGCCACGAAGGAGCTGGCCGCGTTGGCTCCACCCGGATCGCTGGACAGTGCCGCCAAGTTCGCGGCGCGAGCCGTCCTGGAGGCCCCGTGATGGACGTTCTGGTCCTTCGCTTCGACTCCCCACTGATGAGTTTCGGCGCGGTGTTGGTCGATCAGTTCAACCGAACAGATCGCTATCCCTACCGCGCCATGCTCGTTGGCCTCTTTGCCAACGCTCTTGGCTTGCGCCGCACGGATGTAGACGAGCACCAGAGCTTGCAGAGGCGCTGCCGCTACGCCGCGCGCCGCGACCGCGAAGGTACGGAACTGGTAGACTTCCAGACCGTGGACCTCGGCACGCGCGGTTCGATGTCCTCGGAGCTTGGATGGACTGCTGAGGGCCGCCTTGAGCAGCGCAAGGGTGGCGATGCGGCCGAGGGTACACACATTCGTTACAGACACTACGTCGCGGACGCGATAGTGACGGTGGTCTGCACGCTGAGCGAGCCGGGCACGAATCCGAGCATGGATGCTGTTGAACAGGCCTTGCGGCACCCGGTCAGGCCGCTGTTCGTCGGTCGCAAGTGCTGTGTGCCGTCGGTGCCCGTGTTAGTTGAACGCACTCAGTCAGCGTCGCTTCGCGCAGCAATTGAGGCCGTGCCACGGTTGGACGACGCGAGGACTGGCCGGTGGGGGAACGAGCGATCGCTTCCGGCCATCTGGCCAGCCGAGGCAACCGACGGAGCATCACACCGGTGGATGCGCGTGGAGAACCGGGATTGGGTAAACGCTATCCACGTGGGCCGAAGCCGGTATGTGAGGGGCACGGTGTCGCCACCGGAGCCGGCCACAGCCCAAGGACGAGAGCCATGACCAGGCCATTGCATCTGGTCCGACTCTGGGTTGACGGGGCACGGCTCCACGCCTTTGCGAGGCAGTCGAGGCTGCCTCTGCGAGATTTCGACGACGGATACGCTGTGCACGCACTGTTCGCCGCGTTGTTTGACCATGACGCGCTCGGGCAGGGCAGGCTCGCCCCGCGGCCGTTTAGAATCCTCGATTCGAGTCGGCGTCGCTGTGAAGTACTAGCCTACGCCACTGCCGACCATCGCGCGTTGGTGCACCGTGCGCGGACGTTCGGCGACCCGGGCTCGTTGGAGGTCTGCGATCTGGAGCGGCTCGTATCGCGTCCGGTTCCACACTTTCGGTCCGGAATCCGTCTCGGGTTTTCGGCACGCGTGTGTCCGGTTCGACGCCTGTCGAAGGAACGGATCGAAATCGACGCGTTTCTGGCTCGGGTTCGCCGGGCATCTGAGGGTAACGAGCCCCCGAAACGAGAAGCTGTCTACCGCGAGTGGCTCGCTGAGCAGCTTGAGGCCGACAACGCGGCTCGTCTGCTGACTTGCGGCATGAGCAGCTTCAGGCTTGGCCGTCAGTATCGACGCACCCAGGGCGAGCGGCGTAAGGCCGCGCGACTCTCCCGTCCCGAGGCGGTTTTCGAGGGCGAGCTTGAGGTCCGCGACAGCGCCGCTTTCGGTGGGCGACTCGAGCGCGGACTTGGGCGTCACCGGGCGTTCGGTTTCGGCATGCTCCTGCTGAGGCCGAGTATCGCGTCCAGCCCAGGATGACGCGCTATGGGAGGCCGCAAGCCGGGTTCGACCGCCCGTCAAGAGCCCGGGCCGGAGCTTCGCGGGCGCCTCGGGTTGGAGACGGCCCGTGTTCCCCAGCGGGACCGGCATGGCCTGCTGTGGCTTGGGCGCGGGCAGCTATACGTGGTGGAGGGCACGCTGCGCTTCAAATGCGCCGGCTTCTACGACCTGGACCCCGGTGACTACGCCATCCCGTTTCAGCTCCTCACCTGCCTCATGCTGCAGCCGGGTACGTCCGTGACCCACGACGTACTACGTTTGTGTGCAGCGCACGGCACCGGCGTCGTTGCTGTGGGGGAAGGGGGAACCAGGTTCTTTGCCAGCGCCCCGCAGTCGACGCATGAATCGGCACGCGCGCGGAGGCAGGCTCGCTTGTGGGCTGACGAAGACTCGCGGAACATGCTGGCACGGCGGCTGTACGCGTGGCGCCTGGGCGAGCTTTTTCCGGAAGCAGCCATCTCGGTTCTACGCGGCATGGAGGGGGCCCGCATGAAGGAGACCTACCGGCGTCTCGCCCAACAGCACGGGGTCCAATGGCGGGGTCGGCGCTACGACCGTGACAACCCGACAGCGGCTGATCTGGCGAATCAGGCCATAAACCACGCGGTCACCGCCGTCGAGGCGACGGCGATGGTCGCGGTTGTCGTGACCGGTGCCATCCCGCAGCTAGGTTTCATACACGAGGATGCCGGACACGCGTTCACATTGGATGTGACCGACCTGTTCCGCGACTCGGTGACTCTTCCTGTAGCATTCGCCTCCGCCAAGCAAGCCGCTCGGCATCCTGGCGATGACATCGAGCGCATCACACGTCGCCTAGCGGCTAAGACGCTGCGACAGAACAAGACCGTCCTGGAAATGATCGACCGCATCAAGGAGCTCTTCGACCAGCCTGCAGGAAGCCAGGCCTAGCCCCCTGGAGGAGCAACTGGCCATGTCCATGACAGTACTTGTAACCCGCAACGTCGAGTTGCGCGTCCGAGGCTTCCTGGCGTCCACGATGCTTGAACTAGCCTCCGGTGTGTACACATCGTACCCCATGAGCGCGGCTGTGCGAGACCGTGTCTGGGCTGTACTGCAGAAATGGGGGGTGGGTACGCGTGGCGACAGCGCGGTCATGACCTGGCCAGACGCAAGCTCTCCGGGCGGCCAGCAGATTCGCTGCCTCGGTGAGGCGACGACAACCTTGGTTGAGACCCCTTCAATCGTTCTCGCACGCAGGCAGATTCCCGAGGACGAACTGCGTTCCTTGACAATTCGCGTAGACCCTGTGCCATTCTAGAGGGCGCCCCACGGCCCAATGGCACACGTCGCGAGCACAGGAATCCCTTAGGAATTCGTTCGACTGGCACAAGCTGGCTCAGAGGCTTCTCCGCGCACGCGGAGGTCCACCCTCGACGGTGGAGATGATCCGTGCTCCCTCGCTGGCTTCTCCGCGCACGCGGAGGTCCACCCTCTACCCCGGGGCAGCAGAACGATGCACCGTGGGCTTCTCCGCGCACGCGGAGGTCCACCGTCTACCACGGGCAGCTTGGTCTCTCGAAAGAGGGCTTCTCCGCGCACGCGGAGGTCCACCTGTGAGACAGCACTCGGACGGCCGCACAGTGCTGGCTTCTCCGCGCACGCGGAGGTCCACCTTCTTCAAGTTGCGCCTGCATCTGCTTAATCTGGGCTTCTCCGCGCACGCGGAGGTCCACCCTCAAACGGGTAGCGGGGCTGCTCTGCGATATCGGCTTCTCCGCGCACGCGGAGGTCCACCCACAGACAGTAATGCTATTTCTTTCTCTTTTTCGGCTTCTCCGCGCACGCGGAGGTCCACCGCCTCACACCAACCGCATCTGCCGCGGGCTGTCGGCTTCTCCGCGCACGCGGAGGTCCACCCTCCGAAAGCGCACAGCGGTCTGAGGCTTCCGCGGCTTCTCCGCGCACGCGGAGGTCCACCGTTCCCGAGCATCAAGAAAACCCAACAGGTTTCGGCTTCTCCGCGCACGCGGAGGTCCACCCCTGCAGAACGCAGCCTATGCCCTGGCAGCTGCGGCTTCTCCGCGCACGCGGAGGTCCACCCCTCATCCAAATGCGAGTAGAGCACGTAGGGCCGGCTTCTCCGCGCACGCGGAGGTCCACCCTCAAAGAAAAGCACTCCGATAGCCTCGCGAGGGGCTTCTCCGCGCACGCGGAGGTCCACCCTTTCTACTCTGGTCCTCAATGGCACCGCTACCGGCTTCTCCGCGCACGCGGAGGTCCACCCTAGCCCCGTTCGCCGGCGAGATGGACGCCGAGGGCTTCTCCGCGCACGCGGAGGTCCACCCGTGCACCGCACTGACCGGCGTTGACCACGCGAGGATTGGGTTCCGGTGACGCCGACGAGGTTCCGCGAGCGTGCCATGAGCCTTCGCGCCTGACAACAGGGCGGGGGAGACGCTCGAGGCAACGCCACACGTTCACTGACAGCGGTGCTGTGCACCGTAGGGTCGG
>JAKSBK010000203.1 GCA_022361155.1 Pseudomonadota bacterium | reverse complement strand
GGAGGTGATCGTGGCCGTGGCTATCCTCGCAGTAGCTCTGAGCGCGATCTTCTCGCGCGAGGCCGGCGCAATCAAGGTGGCGCATCGGGCTCGAACCATGGGTCTTGCCAGACTGCTTGCACGCTGCAAGATGGCCGAAATCGAAGAACAGGTCCTAAAGGAGGGCATGCCGGCGGAGTTCGACAGCGGTCGAGACGGCTGTTGCGAGGACGCCGAGCTCGACGGCTTCGCGTGCAAGTGGAGTATCCTGCGCGTGAAGCTGCCGGAAACGCTGGGCACCGAGGCGGAGGAAGAAGAAGAGAGCCCGCTGTCCGCGGTGAGAAACCTCAACCCGCTCGATCCCACGGGCGCCGCCTCGGTAATGGGCGTGCTCGGTGGCGGCTCCCACGACATGATCGCCGAGCTGGCAATGCAGTACACCTATCCGATACTGCGTCCGGCGTTCGAGGAACAGATCCGGCGCGCCACGGTGAGCGTCGAGTGGAAGGAGGGAAAGCAGGCGCACTCGCTCGATGTGGTTCAGTTTCTCGTTGCGACGCAGCCTCCCTTTCCCATGCAGCCTGCAGGTTCGAACGCGCCTGGAGGTCCCTCCCCGTGAGCAACACACGGCAGACCGCAGGGTCCGCGTCGGGCATGACGCTGATCGAGGTCATGGTCGCCCTGACCATTCTGGCCATCGTCTCCAGCCTGGTCTACGGGGGCTTCGCGCAGACCGCGTTCAACAAGAGGCGCGTCGAGGACCAGCTCGATCGCTACCACGAAGCACGCATGGCGGTAGAGCGGATGGCTCGAGAGCTCTCGATGGCCTTCGTCTCGATTCACAACAGTCCGAACCCGGCGCTGCGGGTCGTGCAGACCGCCTTCGTTGGCGGCGGGAACGCCGACGGAAGCCGCATCGATTTCACCTCGTTTTCGCACCAGCGCCTGCAGCGCGACGTCCACGAATCCGACCAGAACGAGCTCTCCTACTTCGTGACCGCGCACCCACAAGACTCGAGCCGTAAAGTGCTGGCGCGCCGGGAGCAGGCGCGAATCGACGACGACCCGCGCAAGGGCGGTCAAAGCCAGATCCTGGTAGACGGAGTGCTCGATTTCGAGCTCTCCTACCTCGACTCCCAGACCGGGCAGTGGCTCAAGTCGTGGGACAGCATCCAACCTGCGATGCAGCCCAACCGCTTGCCTTTGCAGGTGAAGATCCTGCTGACGATCGCCTCGCCGCACCGCAAGGACAAGCTCACGATCGGAACCCGCGCCGTGTTGCCCGTTACCTATGCCCTCAACCACGCGGTGTACCGGCGGTGAGCTCGGCGCACAAGAACGGGCCGGCAGGCCGGCGCACGACCGCAGGCCGACACAACCGGCGGGAACAGGGCGTCGCACTGGTGATGGTCCTGACGGTCGTCGCCATCCTCTCGATTTTTCTTGCCGACTTTCACGAAAGCACTACCACGGCGCTCTCGATCGCTGCTTCCCAACGCGATCAACTGCGAGCAGAGTACATTGCCAAGAGCGGCCTCAACCTAACACGGCTGCTCATCTCCAAGGAGCCCCAGATCACGCGAGCCGTGGCGCCGCTCTATCGCCTGCTCATCAAGCGGCGTGCGCCGCAAATCAACGTATGGCGCTTTGCCGACCAGATCCTCGGACCTTTCTTCAACCGCCCGGCGACCGATCAGCTCGGCAGCGATGAAGACGAGATTGCATTGACTTCCAGCTTTGACCTGTCGGAAGCGGAAGGGCTCGAGAGCCTGGGGGGCACGTTTCACATCGCTGCCTCGGTGGAGAACAGCAAGATCAACCTCAACAATCCCCTGTTTCGTTCGGGAACCGACGCCAAGCGCAGCACAGCCATGCAGCTGTTCATGCTCATGGGAGGCCATCAGAATCCGAACCCGTACGACCCGCTCTTTTCGAGGCAGGATGCAGACGGCCACTACACTACTCCTCTGGACATCGTGTCGGCCGCGATCGATTGGTGGGACTACGATCAGCGTCGCACGGTCTTCGATCCGGGCTCGTCCATGATCGGCGAGGCCGGCAGCGAGGACGACGTATACAGCTCGCTCGACGACCCCTACCAGGTCAAGAACGCGCCCTACGACTCGTTGCAGGAGCTCAGGATGATCCGTGGCATCGACGACGATTTCTGGGCCACCTTCATCGAGCCTGATCCCGACGATCCCGAGAAACGCCAGGTCACGATCTACGGCTCGGGCTCGGTAAACGTGAACGAAGCGCCTCCCCTGGTGATGCTCGCGCGTCTCTGCTCGTTTCTCATCGAGCAGCCGCAGGCGCTGTGTAGGGATCCGCTCGAGGGAGCCAAATTCGTGCAGCTGGTCGGAACCATGCGCAGCCTCGTGCCCATCGCCTGGTTCAGCTCTCCCTACGATTTCGTGAAGTTCGTGGAAGGCAGCGGGGGGCCGACCGACCTGTACCCGATGCTGCGAATGCTGCTCGGCGCGGACAGTCCGCTGCTGTTTCAGCCCCTGAGCATCCCGCATCTGCTGCGGCCGGCCCTCGGCCGGGCGTTCATTACTTCGGCGTCGATCATCACGATCCAGTCCACCGCCGCCGTCGGCAGGGCCAGGGTCCGCCTCGATACCGTAGTCAACTTCGATAGGCGGTGGACGCCACCACCTCCCAACCCAGGCACCATGCCGGCTCTCGGCGTGCTTCACTACTATAGACTCGACTAGACGTTACGGATCACCATGGCATACGTTCTCGGGCTCGACATCGCGGAGCAGGAAGCACGTGCAGTGCTGCTGCGCACCACGCTGCGAAGGAACGAAGTGCAGCGCTACGTGCGCGTGCCGCTGGACGCCTCGCAATCGGGCCGCGGGGCGGCGCTCCACGCCTCCATGCGCGAGCTGCTGCGACGACTGGGACGCTCGCCCGACGTCTTGATCGCCGCGATGCCGGGACAGGTAGCGTCGATACGTACGCTGTCCCTGCCGAGCGCTGCGGCCAAACGTGCGAGCGAGATTCTACCCTTCGAGCTGGAGCCGCTGCTGCCCTTCCCCATCGAGGAGGCGGTAGTCGACCACCAGCCCATCGAGACGAGGAACGGCGAGCTGCGGCTGTTGGTTGCGGCGGTGCCCAAGGACCGCGTGCGCGAGCTTCTGGAAACGCTGCGGGTAGCGAGCCTGCAGCCCAAGCAGCTCGCGCTGGGTGCGGCGGCGCTCGATGGCCTCACCACGCTCGTGCCGGAGCTGAGCTCGGACGCTCCGCTCGCCCTGGTGGAGCTCGCCGACGCATCGGTGGATGTCTGTATCGTGCGTGCGGGACACTGCGAGATGGCCCGAACGCTCTCCGCAGGGCTCGGCGAGCAGCAAGAGGGCCTGGCTTCCGTTCAGGCCACGCTTCACCGCACCCTGACGGCCTACCGCGCAGCCAGCGGTCGCGAGCTGAGCAAGGTCTATGTCGCGGGCAACCTG
>JAKSBK010000202.1 GCA_022361155.1 Pseudomonadota bacterium | reverse complement strand
TGTAGGCATGCTTTGAGGTTGTAACAACAAAAAAATCGGATAGCTTCTTGACATCCGTGACGGTTTCGTGGGTGTTGATCTTCAGACCGCGGTCGCGGATCTCCTTATCCCAAATCTCTAGAAATTCCTCTTTGGATGATTCCTCGCACCAGATTGACGACTCCAGAGGGACATCCAGCGGCTCCATGAACAGCGATTTACCTTTCGTGAAGGAACGGATCAGATTGACGGTCTTGCCCTGCTCGATCACAACATATCGAATCCCCAACTCGTTGGCGCGATTGGCCGCTCCTATGCCCGAGGCTCCGGCTCCAACAATGAGCACGTCCAGAACGTCCTCAGACACGCTAGGCCGCGGCTCATTTTCGAACAGCCGGTTGATCAAACCGTTGCCTTGATTTAGCGCAAGCTTGATGAGCGGCACCCCGCTGACTTCCCCGATGATGAACAACCCGGGGATGTTGCTTTCGTAGTTCTCGTTGACCTGCGGAAGTTTGACCGTGGCTGGGTCGAACTTTTTGTCAAACAGTCTTCCGACGAATTCCTTACCAGACTGAACTAAGGCTAACATTCTCGATTCATAGATGTATTGTAGTGAAGTAGCTAGTGATTCCTGTTTTGAGTTGTTGGTAAGGTAACCGTTTCTCGGATAAGAATATTCCCTGCAAGGGCTTTCCTCACGACACAGGCGTGGTTCGTACTCCAAGCTAATCAAATATAGCAAGTTGCGTGACCTTTTCCAAGAGAATCGAGATTATAGAGCGTACAGGAAACGAAGCCTAACTGGGCAACCTTCTCGCTAAATACTCCGACGGTGTGGCGTTTCTATTGGTTTAGGACACGCGGCTTGTACATCTTATCCTCACTTCAGCCATTCTAACAGAACGGGTGGCATATTAAATTGTCTTAGTACTTTACTTATGACCAGTTTAGTTCATTCACAAGAGGAAATAGAATGGATTCAGATATGATGATGAAAATGGCACAGCCCGGGATGCACGATCATCTAAACCCTTGATCGGAACCTGGTAGCAAAGCATAAAAGTCACGCCCGGGCAGCCCCGATGGAAGCTATGAGCATCACGAAGCAGATCATGATTTTTCAGAGACCGATTTTTGCAAGCCACCGCCGACGTAGAATTCATGGGACAAAAGGCAACGGATTTACTTTTATTGGGCACAACAACTACACTAAACGGTATTCTTATTATAACGTGAGTTCGACGTAAGCGCAAGACTTGAAAATGCCATCAATTGAGCCGTATTTTGGCATCGAAATGAGCGGATATGTGCCCGAAAATTCACCGATCTCATGCGAAAATC
>JAKSBK010000201.1 GCA_022361155.1 Pseudomonadota bacterium | reverse complement strand
ATTTGACGCCAGCGGGAGACATAGTGACGCTAGTGGATCCCGACGCTCCAGACTGGGCGAAGGTGATGGCCGGTATCAGTCTGGCGCTTGGTCCCCTCCCCGTCGGGGGCCTCTCTAGGATCCTTGCAGGGGCCACAAGGGGGGCAAAGACCGCTAGGCAGATGGCCGATGACCTCGCGGCCCAGATTGGCAGACACCGTGTCGGCGGGCGCACAGGTAGCAGCCGAGTCGACATCGATCTGAAGGGGAAAGGTCACTTCGACAAAGCGACCGGCCAAAGAATTGATACTCCTCACGTGCATGAGTCGAGGCTGCATACCGGTCCCAACGGCAGGTCCAGTCTCGGGCCCAAGAGCACGCGGCCGGCGACCAAGAGCGACATCAGAACGGCGCGTGAACTCGCTCGTCGGCTGGGTTTGTTGGATTAGGAGCATTGATGGTCACCGACGACACGTTGAGCTGGCTTCAGCAGTGGTACCGATCGCAGTGCGACGGAGAGTGGGAACACGGTAGTGGAGTTCGAATCGACACCCTCGACAACCCTGGTTGGTCAGTTGAGGCGGATGTCGGCGCGATTCCCACACCGAATCCTGTTTCGGAAGAAAGAAGCGATGACGACTGGGTGAGATGCGAGGTAAAGGAAGGTCGCTTCTATGGGCACGGTGGCCCTGGCAATCTGCAGGAGGTGCTCGAAGTCCTGAGGACCTGGGTAGCCGCATCGCGCTCCTGAGCCGGGGTTGCCTACGTCCTGCGTGGCCGGTAGTCCTCGGGCGGAGCTGTGCGGAACCGACCCGACCCGAGTTGGCGTCCGCCGGCGTGCGCCGGCACTTTCGCCACAACGGGTAGCGTAAGTGTGCGAAATGAGCCGCGGTGGTGTCCGGCACGCTTGGTGCGGTGTGCGAAGCATGACGCAACCACGCTACATCGTCCCTGGAATGACCGTGATGGTCACGCGCCGCACGCTGCGCCGCACCCACCTGTTTCGTCCAGACCCCGAGCTGACCGAGCTCTACCGGTATTGCCT
>JAKSBK010000200.1 GCA_022361155.1 Pseudomonadota bacterium | reverse complement strand
CTCGAGATGGTCGACGTCAAGGAACGAATTCGCAAGGTGTTGCGCTTGCTGACTCGGCAGCTGGAGATCCTCAAGATGCGTGAACGCATCAACTCCCAAATCAAGGAGGAGATGGGAAAAAACCAGAGAGAGTACGTGCTCCGCCAGCAGCTAAAGGCAATCAAGGAAGAGCTGGGCGATGAGGAGGGCGACCAGGGAGACCTCGACGTACTGGAGGAGCGGATCGCCAAGGCGAATCTACTGAACGAGCCTGAGAGTGTTGCGCGCAAGCAGCTGAAACGGCTGCGCGCCATGCAGGTTGGCTCCGCGGAATACACCGTCGTACGCACGTACATCGACTGGATTCTGGATGTGCCGTGGAGCAAGGCCACCACGGACATGATGGATATCGCCGAGGTGCGCCGCGTTCTCGATGAAGATCATTCGGGGCTTGAGAAGATCAAGAAGCGAATCGTCGAGTTCCTCGCCGTACGCAAGCTGAAGCCTGACAAGAAGGGTCCGATCCTGTGCTTGATCGGGCCTCCCGGTGTGGGCAAGACATCCCTTGGGCGTTCGGTGGCTCGTGCTCTGCAGCGGAAGTTCGTGCGCATCTCGCTGGGGGGTGTGCATGACGAGGCGGCCATCCGTGGACACCGCCGTACCTACGTGGGCGCCTTACCCGGTCAGATCATCCAGGGGATGAAGAAGTCGGGAACCATCAACCCGGTCTTCATGCTCGATGAAATCGATAAGATCGGCCACGACTTCCGCGGTGACCCGGCTGCCGCGCTGCTGGAGGTGCTCGATCCCGAGCAGAACAACGCGTTCTCGGACCATTACCTGGAAATCCCCTACGACTTGTCGAAGGTCATGTTCATCGCGACGGCGAACGTCGGTGACACGATTCCTCCGGCGCTCAAGGATCGCATGGAGATCCTCGAAATCCCGGGCTACACGCGCAGGGAGAAAGCCCAGATAGCTCGAGACCATCTGATACCGAAACAGCTCGAAGAGCACGGACTCGGTGAGGACATGATGAGTCTGGCCGATGTCGCGGTGGACACGATTATCGACCGCCACACGCGAGAGGCCGGCGTGCGCAACCTCGAGCGGCAGATCGCTTCCGTGATTCGAGGGGTCGCCGTCAAGGTCGCAGAGGGTGAAACCGGTCCCTACAGGGTCGAGTCCGAGGATGATCTCCGACCCTACTTGGGTGCACCGCGCTTCACCTCGGACGATGTATCCGAGCGCACCGACGAGCCCGGCGTAGCAACCGGCTTGGCGTACACCTCCGTGGGCGGTGAGATCCTGTTCGTCGAAGCCACCCAGATGCCCGGCAGCGGAAAGATGCAGCTTACCGGACAGCTGGGAGACGTCATGAAGGAGTCGGCTCAGGCGGCACTGAGCTACGTGCGCTCACGCGCTACCCAGTTCAAGATCGCCGAGGACTTCCTCGAAAAGGCGGACATACACATCCATATTCCCTCCGGTGCCATGCCCAAGGACGGACCGAGCGCGGGTGTCACCATGATGACGGCCCTCGTCTCCCTTCTCACGGGGATTCGCGTACGGCACGACCTTGCGATGACCGGTGAGATCACGCTTCGCGGGCGCGTCCTTGCGGTAGGCGGCATCAAGGAGAAGGTGCTGGCGGCGCACCGTGCCGGGATCGGACGCGTGATCTTGCCTGAAAAGAGCATGCACGATCTCGACGAGGTTCCCCAGGAGGTCCGGGACGATCTGAAGTTCGTTCGGGTAACCAAAATGGACGAGGTGCTGGCCGAGGCGCTCGAGACTCCGGAGAGAATCGGCATCAAGCCCGGTGGCAGAGGCGGCTCGGGGCAACGCGCGGTGCGGCCCACCGAGGAACGAGTCGCCCCGGCATAACGGGCGTGCACGGAGTTTCGACAGCGCGCATGAAACACGTCGCCATCCTTGGGGGCGGTTCCTGGGGCACCGCGCTTGCTTGTTTGATCGGCAAGCGGCGCCGTCCGGTGCGCCTGTGGGTCCGCCGGGCTGCCCTGGCCCAGGCGATCAACCGAGACAGGCGCAACGCCGGGTACTTGCCCAGCTGCGTGTTGCCCCAAGAGGTCGCTGCCACCTCCGACGTGAAGGAGGCGCTGGACGGGGCGTGCTGCGTGTTTCTGGTAGTGCCATCGCACGGACTGCGCGAGGTCTTGCGGAGCGCAGGACCACATTTTCCCGAGCGCGTCCCCGTTGTGAGCGCCACCAAAGGCATCGAGAACTCGACGCTGATGCTGGTGTCGGAGATCGTTGCAGACAGCCTTGCGGACTTCGATTCCCGTAGGTTGTGCGTCATTGGAGGGCCGAGCTTTGCTCGCGAGGTCGCTAACGGCGTGCCGACCGCCATCTGCCTGGCCGGGCTTGACCCCGACCCGCTGGACCAGGTTCAGAGGCTGCTGACGTCGGACCGTTTCCGCGTCTACACGAGCGATGATGTCGTCGGTGTCGAGGTGGGGGGAGCGCTCAAGAACGTGATCGCCATCGCCGTGGGTGCCGCCGATGGATTGGGCTTCGGCCACAACTCGCGAGCTGCGCTGATCACGCGTGGAATCGCCGAAATCACGCGCCTTGCTCGCCATCTCGGGGCCAACCCGCTTACCCTTGCTGGACTGAGCGGCGTGGGTGATCTGGTGCTGACCTGCACCGGTGACCTTTCCCGCAATCGCACCCTTGGCTATCAACTGGGCCGGGGAAGGCGGCTTGCCGAGCTGCTGGCCAACACATCCATGGTGGCCGAGGGTGTACGGACCGCGAGCAGCGCGCACGAGCTCGCCAGCAAAAACCGTGTGGAGATGCCCATCGTGACGGAGGTGTACGAGGTGCTGTATGAAGGCAAGACACCCTTGGCAGCCGTCGATGCCCTTACGCACCGCGCCTCGCGCCCAGAGCGCGATTCCCACTATCCGGTGCGGCGTCTCTAAGGCACCGGCGGCGAGCTGACCGGGACCTGGCGCGCAGCCGGGATCGCGATCTTCGCCTCGCCGCTATTCGCCATGGGATTCCGGGTCACGGCCTGGCACCGCTCGCTGCCGCTACCCCGACAAGAGCCCGCGCCCGAAGCTGCAGGCGGTCGCACCTTGCGCGGACCCGGCAGGCTCATGCTAGGGTAGCGCGCCGGACGATAGGAGCCGGACACCCAAATGCAGAGCAAGCGTTTGAGGATAGTCTACTGGGTGTTGGTGCCGGCCATCGCCATCGCGGCAGCTGTCCTTTGCTACTACACTTACCAGACCGCTCTGCAGGTCGAGCGCTTGGGCGAGGAATCCATCGCCCAGTCCACTTTGTTTCTGGTGCAGGACAAAGTAGATCGCGTGGAGCGTCAGATCATCGCCGCGGACAACGCTGTCTTCCGCAGCATCGAACTCGGTAGCCCGGACGCCCTGGACCGCTCCTGGCGCCCTCGTGCGCGGGAGATCTCGCCCAGCGTGCGTGCGGTCTTGGTGCTTGATGCAACCTACGGCATCGTCGGTTCCTCGGTTCGCGTGCCCGGGAGCGAAGCGCCCACGCTGCTGCGTCGGATTCGGGATCGCATAGTCCCCGCGCTCGACCTTGACCAGCTGGTGGTTGGCCGGCTCAAGCACCTACACAAAAGCTACCAGGACGGCAGTCTGCTTGTCTCCTACAAGGCGGTGTTGTTTCGGGCAGCGCGCTACTATCTGCTCGCAGAGCACGATACAGCCTACTTGAAGCGCACGCTGTTTCCCTCGCTGTTCGCAAACGAAAAAGGCAAGCAGCTCTACAACGTGCTCGATGAGGATAACAGGCGCGTATTCGGACCCAGTCTGGCACACGCTGGGGACTACGTCGTGGGGCTGCGTTTTCCAACTACGCTCTATGGGTGGCGACTTCAGATAGCTCCGAAGGCCGCGCCCCTGCTGCAGGCGAAAGGCCGCACCCGACGCTTCAACGAGGTGGCTCTTATCGGGCTCTCCCTGGGAGTCATCGTGCTGAGTGTGCTGTTTCTACTGTACACCGCAGGCAAAGAGCAGCGGCTTGGGGCCCTGAAGAGCGACTTCATCGCAAACGTCTCCCATGAGCTGAAAACGCCGCTGGCGGCTGTACGCATGTTTGGAGAGCTCTTGTTGACCAATCGTGTCCGGGATTCGGCGAAGCGGCAGCAGTACCTCGAGATCATTTGCACGGAAACCGAGCGCCTCACCGCGCTCATCGACAATGTGCTGGATTTCTCGGCGCTCGAACGCGGCAAGCGACGTTACCAGATGCAGGTGTGCAATCTCGCGGACCTCATTCGACGCGCGATCGAGACGTTTCGCAACCGGATGGAGCGCGGAGCGCAGGACATCGCGCTGGCATGTAGGGGCCATGTTCCCTACGTTCGGGTCGATGAGGAGGCGATTCTGCTCGCCTTCATCAACCTGCTCGACAACGCCGTAAAGTACGGCGAGCGAGGAGACGTAGAGGTTGCGATCGAGTCGCAAGGCGCAAGTGTGGCGGTTCGCGTGCGCGACCACGGTCAAGGCATTCCCCGGGACGAATTGCGGCGCGTCTTTGACCGTTTCTATCGCTCGCGGCGCGAGCCAAGCGTCCGCGGATCGGGTATCGGTCTTTCCCTCGTCAAGCACATCATCCAGGATCATGGTGGCCAAGCTTGGGCGGAAAACGCACCCGACGGAGGGGCGATCGTGTCGTTCGATTTGC
This sequence comes from Pseudomonadota bacterium, assembly GCA_022361155.1. Lineage (NCBI taxonomy): Bacteria > Pseudomonadati > Pseudomonadota > Pseudomonadota bacterium. The sequence continues at coordinate 2,134 of JAKSBK010000200.1, read as the reverse complement.
CGCAGGTACTCGGGCCCGCCTCGCGCCCGGCAACGACGCCTGGCGTGACGGGCGTTCGCACGCGCGAACGACCAGCCGGCGAGATCCATGCCTGAGATGCCCCAACGGACGATCCTGCTGGTCGAGGACGACCCTACTCTGGCGATGGGTCTGTGCGACTCGCTCGAGTTCGAGGGCTTCCGGGTGACTCACACGGATCGGGGTATGCAGGCGGTGGCGCTCGCACGGGACAAGCTCCCGGATTGCATTATTCTGGATCTGATGCTGCCTGACATGAACGGTTACCAGGTCTGTGAAGAAATACGGCGTCTCGATCAGCGGGTACCCATCCTCATGCTGACTGCACGCAGCCAGGAGGCGGACAAGATCCGGGGGCTGGATGCCGGGGCCGACGACTACGTGGCCAAGCCCTTTTCCATTGGGGAGCTGGTTGCCCGCCTGCGTGCGATGTTCCGCCGCGCCTCGCTGCAGGATAACACGCAGCAGCCGTTTCAAGTGGGCGAGGCCCTGGTCGACCCGGGGGCCCACACGCTGACCCGAGGACGCGAGACCGTCACCCTGTCCTTTTATGAGGCGGGACTGCTGAAGCTGCTGCATGAGCAACGTGGCTGCCCGGTCTCGCGGGACGAGATTCTCGACAAGATCTGGGGGTTACAGGCGAATCCTTCGAACCGCACCGTGGACAACGTGGTGGTCAAGCTGCGCAAGAAGATCGAGCCAAACCAGGATCGACCCCGGTACATCCTCACGGTGTATGGCCTGGGGTACAAGCTCGCCGTCGGAAGCACGACTTGACCGAGCTACGACCCCCCGGTACAAGGCTCCCGAATCGCGTACTTCGCGTGCCGCCGATGAGTGGAGGAGCGCTTGGCTGCGTGACCACACGGAAGCCCCATCACCACGCCGACCCGGCAGCTGCTAGCGCGTCACCGCATCACCGGTCCGGGTCGGCCGAGGCCATCGGCCGGATGGTTGGCGTCGTCGTGTTCTGGATCATCACAGTGTTCGTCATCGGAGCAGGAGCGCTGTCGATCTCCAGGCAGGTATTCCCATCGCCAGCGGCCACCCTGCCCCACGATCCCCTCGCAACCGGCTGGTGCGGCCGAGAGGTTTCGGCGCTTCAGGCGGAGCTACTTCGGCGCGCTGGACGCTTCATCTCCGATGCCTTGTCGCGAGAGCCGCTCGACGCCTGGCTTGCCAAATGGGACGCAAGGAAGGCGGAGCTTGGTCGGCGCTGCCCGACTCTGAAGCGAGCTCAGCGCGATCTGGCTGAGCTGCGTCTGCTCACCGTACGCATGCTAGAAGGTTTCAAGCAACAGCAGGATCCGCTGCTGCGACGTATTCGGGCAGCAGCCCAAACAGCGCCGCACGACCAATCCCTTTCCAGACGGCCTCCATGAACGACACCCAACAGTCGGTAACCGAAACGGAAGCACCTCCGGAGAGCCGTGGTTTCGATGCACTGCCGCTGGGCAAGCAGGTTCGTCGAGCCCTTGACGAGATGGGCTACGCGGAACCGACTTCGGTGCAGTCCGCGACCTATGGCCCGGCCGTGGAAGGCCGAGACATCATCGTCCAGTCCCAAACTGGGACGGGAAAGACAACAGCCTTCGGGCTTCCACTGGTGGATCGGCTCGTGAGCGATGCTGCATGCAGCCAAGCGCTGATCCTGGTGCCGACTCGCGAGCTCGCATTGCAGAACGCCGACGAGCTTAGCCGGCTCAGCCAGCAGCTCAGCATCGGTGTGTCAGCGATCTACGGCGGGGCCGCCATGCAACCGCAAATAGACCAGCTCAGGAGGGGGACACAAATCGTGTGCGGTACCCCGGGCCGCGTGCTCGATCACCTCAAGCGCGGCACGCTCGACGTGACCGGGCTCCGAGTGCTGGTGCTAGACGAAGTGGACGAGATGCTCTCCATGGGTTTCGCCCGCGAGCTCGGTGCGATCCTGGAGCGACTTCCACCCAAGCGCCAGACGATGTGCTTTTCGGCTACCGTGGACGATGATGTGCGACGAATCGCACAGCGGCACATGCACGAACCCGAATTCATCGGGCTTTCAAGCGATGCAGTCGCAGCGGCGAAGATCGCGCACTACGCCTTCATGGTCCCCGGCAAAGATCGTACCCGCGAT
>JAKSBK010000199.1 GCA_022361155.1 Pseudomonadota bacterium | reverse complement strand
CCGGTAACGTGGCCTATCGCGAGTTCTGTCGTATCGGAGGGGGCAAGGTCCCCGACGCTAAAACCTTGGTCCGGCTTGGGCAGTTGTCGGACGCATCGGTGCTGCAGACGATCTTCGATCGACTGGTACAGACCGCAGTCAAAAGGGGTCGTCACCAGAATCTGCCTCGATTTTCACTCCGGTCAGGGTTGCTTGCTTGGCTGTGATCCGAAACTGCCGGGCGATGAAGCAGAAGTCGCGGCCCAGCTCGAACAGGAAGCTCTGGAGGTCGTCGACGAGCGCTCGCTCGATGTCGCTCTCGGTCATGGCCGCGCGCCGCTCGATGCCGAGGAACTCGAAAACGTATGGATCGCGGAGCTGCCCGGCCGTCGAGTCGGCCAGGGCTCCTTCGCGGGCCAGGGCGAGAACCTCGTCGCGGTTCTCGCTCAGGCCGATGCGCTCGTAGAGCATGCTGTCCCGCTGTCGCTGTAGCTCCCCACGGACCAGCGCTCTTTCAGGCAGTGGAGCTCGTAGAAAGCGCGTGGCGTGACGTCGTCGATCCGTGAGAGCTCGAGCAGATGAGAGAAGGTGAGCGTCGTGAAACAGGTGGGTGCGGCGCAGCGTGCGGCGCGTGACCATCACCGTCATTCCAGGGACGATGTAGCGTGGTTGCGTCATGCTTCGCACACCGCACCAAGCGTGCCGGACACCGCCGCAGCTCATTTCGCACACTTACGCTACCGCTTGCGACGAAAGTGCCGGAGCACGCCGGCGGACGCCAACCCAGGTCGGATCGGGCGGGAGCACCAGCCCGCTTCGTTGGCGGTGGAGGTGACGGAGGCGGAGGCGGCGCGGAACAGGTCCGCGGGGTTCCGGCTACCGGATGCCCGAATCGCTGACCGGCTTCGGAGGTCCGGACGGACCCGATGGAATCGCATGGGGCGGGAAAGGAGGAAGCGCACCGGAATCAACTACGACCGACGTAATCGGAACATTGTCGGGGCCTAGACGATAGGCCCCGCAGCTACGACCCGGGCGCCTGCCATGATTATTGTTGCAAAAACAGCCTCTACAGCAGTCTTGCTCTGAACGACATGAACGGCACCTACCGTTTAGGCACAGAAAGGCTCCGCAAAGACCCGTACTCGCAGCCAGCTTCGGCTCACATGTTCTGCCATAGCGATCTGCCGGGGTAGCGCAAACGCCCAAATCGCAAAAATCACTACGACATTCACTATCCGACGCACAGGACTCGCCCATCTCCTGGAGGCCGCCGACCGCCAAACCGTTAGACGCGTCGTCGACCGGCGCGGACATTGATACGCAGGCCAACATTGATGTTGGGCATATGACCCCGAGTATCAAGATTCTGATCATTTTGCATTTCCTTCCCACACCAGAAGGCAAAACACTCTTAGTAGTCAGGTCAATATGGGTCGCAGATGGCAAATGGATTATCCCCCCCTGGACGCGACGCGCCCCCGTCGCCCTTCCGCCCAACGGGTGCGTCGTCACCCTGCGCGCGTACCCACTCGTCGACTTCGGAGAGCTTGAACTTCCAGAGCCGGCCGATCTTGTGGGCGGGGAGGCCGCGACTCTCAATCCACCGGTACACCGAGTCCTTGGCGACTCCGAGATGTTTGGCGACCTCGTCGACCGAGGCCCAGGGCTCCGTCATGTTCCGCTCCATGGGGGAAGCATTCCGCTGGAGCACGACGGTACCTGACCCAAGCTCTGCCCACAAGAACGGATTAACGTCGAATAGAATCGAGGAGTCGATCAGAGCCCCTGGGAATGACCTGCAGCCCGCGGAGTATCGCGCGGACCTCGTGGTGTTGCTCAGTGGTGACCAGCCCGTGCTCGGCATTGTGCTCGAGGTTCAACTGGGGACCGACGCGAGGAAGCGATTCAGCTGGCCCGCATACGTGATGAACCTGCGCGCTCGATTGCGTTGCCCGACATGCCTGCTGGTAGTTGCACCCAGTGCCGAGATCGCCCGCTGGTGCGCCCAACCAATCGAAGCTGGCCCGGGTTGGAGCTTTCGGCCGTTCGTGCTCGGGCCCGATGCCGTTCCGATCATCGCGGACCCGTCCGCGGCTAGGGGCACACCGGAGCTCGCCGTGCTTTCGGCCGTGGCCCATGGCGCCAGCGCAGCGCCGGGGCGGGCGTTCGAGGTTGCGGTGGCCGCACTGGGGGCGGTCGCCGGATTGGAGGGCGAACGAGTTCTGCTATACTCAGACCTGATCTATGACTCGCTCGGCGAGGCAGCGAGGAAGGCCCTGGAAGCGATGGATCTAGACAAGTACGAGTTTCAGAGCGCGTTCGCCAAGCGCTTCCTTGCTCAGGGGCGCAGTGAAGGGCTGGAAAAGGGGCGCGCCGAGGGCGAAGCCCAGGCGCTGCTGCAGATCCTGCAGGCCCGCGACATCCCAGCCAACGCGGAACAGCGGGCGCGAATCCTCAGCTGCACCGACTTGGAGCAGCTGAACACGTGGATCCGACGCGGCCTGCGGGTCCGCAGCGCCGCCGAGCTCTTCGAGTCCTAGGCTCGAGTTGAGCAGTTTTTGCAAGCGAAATTGCTGCGAAAGTAGGCAGTTCCAGGCGCGACGAGGAGTAATGGTGGTGTCATTGCGACGAGGAGCAACACCGAAATGCCTGCTTTCCCGGCGATTGCAGCCGTGAAAACCGCTCAAACTCGAGCCTAGGCCGCGAGCCAAGTCGCAGAACTCGGCAACGGGCCGCCACGGGGCCGAGTCGACCGTCCCCGTCAGGAGCGGCCGGCAAGTAGGACCACGATGGTGGCAAATCCGCCACGTTGCAAATCCGCCACGTTGCAAATCCGCCACGCTCTCTTCTGCTGTACCCGTTCAGGCTGGCGAGGCGGCGTCGCAGGGCAGCGACGAGGACGTAAACAGCCCAGAGGAGCGCCTGGAACGACTCGGGGTTCACCGGCGGCTTGCCGGCGAACTTCGGCGGGATCTCGATCATCGCCTTGTTGATGAGCACCGCGACGGGATTGAGATCGCTCGCGTAGGCCTCGAGCCCGAGGCGCTGCGCCTCGAGGGGCGGAAGACCATCCCGGCCGATCGCGGGCTGCGATTCCTCCATGAGCTCGCCGATCTCGGCCACCGCGTCGTTTTGCTCGGGGAGAATCTCCTTTTCGTAGTGTCGGAACAGCGCTCGATACGCCTTCTCGGTCGACAGGTCTGTCCGCAGCCGCGACGGCACGCCCACCTGCGGAAAGTGGGCGTAGTCGATGTCGGCCTTGGCGCATAGGTTGTCGAGCGCTCGGCGGGTGAATCCGTACTTCCGTGAAAATGGGTTGCGCCGGACATCGATGACGCGCTTGATCCCGCTGCGCAGCAGATGATCGAGGAACGCATCGACGGAACGGCCCTCATAGCCAACCGTGTAGACGGCGACCTCTGCAGCTTCTTCAACGTCGTCGTGGGAGACGAGCTGGCTACGTGACGCGTACCAGGGGTAGCGATCGTAGACGACCCGGAGAAGTTCGTCGCGCCGGAGGCCTCCATACCGATCCAGCGTGGACGAAACGCAGTCGCGAACCCGGCGTGTCAGGCCGGCGACCTCGTCTTCGGCCTCTTCGCGCGCCTCCGGAAGCACCTTCAGAACCTTGTCGGCCAGGTACCCTTCGTCCCTCAGCGCGGCGAGGTCCTTGTAGACAGTGAAGGAAAACGGGCCGTACTGGTACGGCAGGAAGTCGTAGAAGGCGACCCGATTGGCTACGTCGCTCTCGTGGCGCGCGAGGAACAACCACTTGACGAGCTCAAGCTTGCCCGGGCGTCGAGACGCCTGGAGAAGAAAGTCGAGAAGTACTCGTTGTCGTGCATACATATCCGCTCGCGGCGTTCTCCCCGAGTCATCTTAGGCGCTTTGATCCCCGGAATCCAGAAACGCTTCGGCGCGTTCGGTGTGGTCGTCGAGAAACCCGGCGTCGCTGGCGATCGCCGCCCACCGCTTCCGCTGCTCGCTCCACACCGGCGTGGCGCCGACATGGCGAAGCATGTGCTCGCTGATGGGGTCCCGGCCACTGACGGTGCGGGGTAGGAATAGGATCTGCTCCTGGATATCGGGTGCGAGCAGGAGGAGGTTCAACGCGTGCTCGGGCTCGAAGGCGCCCACCTTGGAGCGTGCGCAGCACCGCGGCACGCAGCGCCCGCTCGCTGATCGGCTGCACGCCGGGACGACCTGGATCGGCCCTGCCCAGCAGGCAGTGGCACCCACGGAAAGGAAGCCCCAGCGCGCGCCAGACTTGCTGGAGTTTTGGGGAGGCCACTTGCGCGACGACTAGTATGATCTTACTATTTATCATACTTGAGACGCGCAGATGGCGACGACCGAACGCGTGACCGTGACCTTGCCCGCCGAGCTGGTTGAGAGCATCGATCGGCTCGAGCGCAACCGGAGTCGCTTCATCAAAGACGCGGTGGAGCATGAGCTGGCCCGCCGGCGCCACGAGGAGCTCCGCCGTTCGCTTGAGCACCCACACCCCGAGGCGGCAGAGCTGGCCGACGCCGGCTTGGGCGAATGGGCTGCATCGCTGCCCGAGGGCGATGAGGGGCTGGTCGACATGTCCGCGGGCACTCCGGTGCGATGGGTCGAGAGTAAGGGCTGGGTCGAGGAGCAATGAACCTCGACCGCGGCACTGTCGTCCTCGTTGGCCTCGATCCCACGGTTGGCCGCGAGCAACGCGGCCTGCGACCGTGCATCGCCGTCAGCGATCCCGCGGTGAACGCCGACCAGCGCTTCCCGCTGATTGCCATCGTGCCCGTGACGGGCACCGCGGGCGAGGGAGCGCTCTATCCGGAGCTGTCACCCGGCAAGAGCGGCCTCGCGAAGACGTCGTACGCCCTTATCGACCACATCCGTTCGGTGGACAAGCGACGCATCCGGCGCGTGTTCGGTCGGGTGGCGGACAACGAGCTCAGCCAGATCGATCAGGGGCTCGAGCTGTTCCTCGGGCTCGGCTGAATCGGATTTATTTCACCCCGATCGTACGACGGGGGCTGTGGGCGGCTTGACCTATCTTGTCCAGCAGCTCTCAACAGCTACCCATGGGCCCCGCCGGGCGACAGGCCGAGGCTGCCCTCCGCGGTCGTACAGACGGGCACGTTCGCCGGCAGACCCGCCTCAGCTGGCCGCGCACGCAGCTCGCACCGACGGCCTTCTCGCCGCCCACAACGTCGCCCCAAGCCAGTCACCACGCAAGTCGTCCGGGCGGGGGGTCTCGCGCGCAGGGACCGGCGGGGGGTCCTGATGTTTGAGCGCTGATGGACGCTGTCGTGAAGCGAGCATCTCCGAGCCGGCCCCCGGTTGTTCCTCAGGCTCAAGGCGCGAGTCCGGGGGGCACCGCCGGGCCCTGCGCGCGAGACCCCCCGCCCGGACGACGCCAGGTCATCCCTGCCCACAAGTTGCTCCGCACGTCCAGCACGCCGACATCGCGAACGGGCGCGCAACCGAGCGCAGCGATCACCGGTTGCCTACAGGAGTGCAGATGCTGGGGTATCGAAAGCAGAACCAAACGGCCCAGACGATCCACACGCACGATCGACACCCATCGGTTTCACCGATCGGTGCGATCCAGACGATCCGCAGGGGGGTATACAACCCCCTTTTTGCACCAACATGTAGCTATAGCTACGCTTCAGAACACGCAGCGATTGCGTGAACTGCTGATCAGAATCGGTGACCGTGACAGGAGCCAAGCCCGCCGTACCGCTCACGCTGTACAGCAGCCGGGGCGAAGCGCTGGTTGCCGTCGTGACCGACGAGCACGGGCAAGCGCACTTCTCCTACACCCCGACTCCGTTTGCGACGCTCACACCGGGCCCCGGCGGCCAGCGATTTCCGCGCGCTTGGTCGGTACCGGCGGCGTCCTTTCTCCGACTGGAGTATTTCGGCGAGGACCGCGCGCCGTTGGCGGGACGCGACGGCCCGGAGTATCGGGGATACGCCGAGAAGTAGCAACCAAGCCAGCGCCCCGCCAATTTGCACGGTTGGTGTGTGGCGGCTCCTAATCGCTGTGCAAGGACGCTACCCTCACTCGAGGTTCGATGGTGTGGAACCTCGACGACACGCTGCAGGTGCTGGCACACGCCGATGCGAAGCTGGAAGCTGCGGTGGGCGAGCCCGGTTCGCTGGCTCCCGATCGACGTCGAGCCTCCTTGCTGAGTGAGCTTTCGGACGCGCTGCTCAGGGATCAGCCGGCGCCGATCCTGGAGGCTTTCGGCACGGGCCTGGCCTCCATAGCCCGCGCCCAGCTGTGCAGCTTCCCGGGCAATCTGTTCTGGGATTTCGATTTCCTGGCCGCCAGCCTGCTCTTCGAAGCGCAGCGCAGCCCGCGACCCGCGCTGCAGCTGCGGGAGCTTTGTTCGATGATCGTGTCGCTTCAGGACCTCTTTGGCCAAGGCACGAGCGTGCGCTTTCAGTATGCGCACGATTTCCTCTACGGCTTTGATTGGGCTCGCTGGGTGCGAACCGAACCGCGAGCTCGGGCCGGCTGCGGACCCTTGAGCCGGCCGTTCCTCGCAGCACTGCTGCAGCGCGGCGAACAACTGCTGGAGCTGATCGCCAAAAACGACCCCAAGTATCCGCGCCTGGCCGGCGATGTGCCCCGCAATCCGTTTGCATTCTCTCGCACACCACATGACGAGGAGCGTCTCATGAGGCACCTGGCAAAGCACGCTCTGATCCCTGTTCAAGCCTGGAACCCGAGGGCACGCCCAATCTGGAACCTGCCCTTCAGCCAGCTGCGCGAGCGGCAGGCACAAGCCCTCGGCCTGGTTCGCTAGTTCCAGTCGCTGCCCATGCCGAGCGCCAGCGACCACAGCAACCATTGCAGGACAGCGGCCGCGGAGTTGAGCGTGACGAAGCGGGTGCAACGAGCACGGTCACGCGCGTCAGCCGAGCTCACCGCGCTCAGGTTCAGAGCCACACAGGCAAGCGGCGCAGCGCACGCCAGGTAGCGCAGCCTGGGATGCTCGCCCGCAAGCCCGAGACCAGGTACCAGCGCCGCGAGCGCGAGCAGCACGAGGCTCACGACCCGGCCGGCGCGCTGCCCGTTACGGACAGGATAGGTGCGCTTGCCACTGTTGCGATCCGAGGGGAAATCCGGCAGCGCGGTCGTGATGTTGCCGGCGTACCCTAACAAGAACGTCGATCCCAGCACCCACCAAGGTAGCCCGGCCAGGGTAGCGGACTGCAGGTAGTAGCCGAGCACCGGCAGCAGCACCCCAACGCCAAGGGCTTGCAGCACCTCCCCTCCTCCCCGATACGACAGCCGCAGCGGCCGCAGGTCGTAGGCCCAGATCAGGCTCACTCCGGCGAGCGTCAACCACAGTGTCAAAGGGCGCTGGCGCGCAAACGCCAGATACAGTGCCAGCAAGATCACAAACGCGAGCACGAGCCGGGCGGCGAACGCGAGCTGGTGACGCCCGAGCTTGTTTTCCACGAGGACACGCGAGCCACCGGAAAAGCGATTGAACGTGGTGTTGGTGCGGTCGGTCGCATGATCGGCCCAATCGTTGGTAAAGACGATCAGGAGCTGATCGAGTAGCCCGTACAGTTGGATCCACAGCAACAAGCCAAGCTCGAAACGCCCCGTCGTGGCAAGAGCAAGCGCCTGCCCAAAAAGCATGGGCGGTGCGATGTTGAATTGTGCCAGCGGACGCGCTGCCTGCAGCCAGGCGCGAAAGCCCGAGCTCACGCTGCGCCCTGACATCTCGGGCAGTAGTGCGTCGTGCGCTGACCGACGCGTGTGCTGCGAATGCGCTGCCCGCAGCGGCCGCAGGGCCGTCCGCTGCGGCCATATACGCGGCGCTCATCCTGGTAGCCTCCGTCGCGTCCATCGGGCGCGATGAAGTCGTTGATGCTCGATCCACCGGTTTCGAGGGATCGTCGCATGACCCGCCTGAGCTGCCTAACCAGGTCGGCACATTCTTCGCGGCGGAGGCGACTCGCAGCGCGCTCGGGATGAATACCAGCGAGAAACAGGGCCTCGTCGGCGTAGATGTTTCCTGCGCCCGCAAGGACCGACTGATCGAGCAACACGGCCTTGATGCTGGCCCGGCGGGTCCGCGTGGCCCTGAACAGCGCGCCGCCGGTAGCCTGGAGCGCATCGACGCCCAGTCGTTCGAGCCGGGCACAGCTGCTGCCCGGTGCCAGCAGCTGTATCTTGCCGAACTTGCGCACATCGCGAAACAGCACGTCGGCGCCGCGGTCGTCGAAGCAAAGCCGCAGGTGCGTATGCGCGTCAGGCTCGAAAGGTGCCGTGGTCTGCTCGGGCCCCAGCGCAGCGCGCGCCGACCGGCGCAGCAGCCTTACGCTCGCGACCCCTCGAGCAAACAGCTGGCCGGTCATCCCGAGATGAAGCAGCAGCCTCGACCCGTCATCCAAGTTGCCAAGCAAGTACTTGCCGCGGCGCTCAAGAGCCTCGAAACGCCTGCTGCGAAGCAACCGGCGCAGGCGATCGGGTTTCGTCAGGAATACGTAGCTGTCGGGGCTCGTGTAGACCCGGCGCAGTGCCCTTCCGACCAGCAGTGGGGCAATACGGCGACGGGTGATCTCCACCTCGGGCAGCTCGGGCATGGCTTGGCCATAGCCTGCTTGGTGGGCCTTGGACAAGGCGCCCTCCGCTCGGCCTCGTGGTCCGCTGCGGTCCGCTTGACCGCATGACCGAGCGAGGCCGGTGGCGCTCGGATCGACCAACGCGCGCCTATCGTCGCGTTGTCGTTGGGCGCAGATGGCAAGGCAGACCCGAACGGTCCGTGGTCCTATCGGCCTGGCGCCTCAGAATCGGCTGTGGCAGGTTAGGCGCCGGGTCCATGAGCGAAAGCCGTCGTCATCCCCCGTCGGCCCGCAAGCTGCGGCGCGCTCGCAGGGCCGGGCAGGTGGCACGGAGCGGCGAGCCCACGCTGGTCGCGTTGCTGCTCGGCGCATTGGCTTTGTTCGCTCTGCTGGGGCCGTCTCTGTTGGCCCGGGTGCGCCAGTGCTTCGACCTGAGCCTGCATACCATTGCCCGCGGCGGCGACCCGGTTGCGGTGGCCCGCAGCTGCACGGTGCTCGCAGGCGAGCCCCTAATCATCTCGGCAGCGGTCGTTTTTGCGCTGAGCTGGCTATCGGGCTTCCTTCAGGTGGGGCCGCTCTTCAGCCTGCGCGCATTTCGGATTGACCTCGCACGCCTGGCACCCGATCGCGGCTTTCGGCGCATTGCCTCGGGGCTCGCTTGGCCGCTGCTCAAGTCCTTGCTCAAGGTAGCGCTCGTTGGCGCGCTATCGGTCGCACTGCTCGCGTCCGTCCGCGACGCGCTGGCCCTGCTGAGGGCCGACGAACTGGGGCACGTTGCGGGCCATGCGGCCGGCCTGGGCGCCCGAACCGTGCTCCACTCCCTTGCACCGCTCGCCTTGCTGGCAGTGCTTGATGTCCTTTACCAACGGCACCGTCTTCGCGAAGAGCTCAAGATGACCCAGAGCGAACTGAAGCGGGAGCTGCGGGAAACCGAGGCCGACGCGCTCGGCTGGCGCCGACGTGAGCGCGCGCGCCGCGCGTCCCGTGCGCGAGCAGTGTACAGCCACGAACCGCAGGCGCGCTTGACCGATGGCTGAATCCGTCGCGAGCACTGGGCAGACAAGCCAACTCACCGCCGAGCAGCCGGCGACGGACTGTGTCGCTGTGGCCGTGCCAGTCCCCGTGCGCCGCCTGTTCACCTATCGCGTGCCGGATGCTTGGCGCGATCGCGTGCGACCCGGATGCCGTGTGGCGGTTTCCTTCGCTGGACGCAAGCTCGTGGGCTACGTGACGGAATCCGCACAGACCGCACCGGCAGGTGCCAAGGTCAAAGAGATCGTGGCCGTCCTGGACCCGAGCCCGATCTTTCCCAGGGAGCTGCTAGCGTTTCTGAGGAACGCCGCGGCCTACTATCTTCATCCGCTCGGCGAGGTTTTGCGAAGCGCCGCGCCTGCACTCGACACGAAGTCGGTGCGGGTGCTGCGAGGCGCGCGCTTCCTTGACCAAAAGGAAACGCTGCCGGGCCGCAGCGTCGCTCGCCGCCGGGTGCTCGTGGTTCGCAGGCAGCCCTTACAAGGTGACTGCCCGAAGCTGGGAGCCAAGCAACGGCGCGTGTTCGATCTGCTGGGCCAGCGTCCAGAGTGGAGCCTGCCGGAGCTACGCGAGCATGTCGCGAATGTCAGGGCTGTGGTGCGAGCTCTCGAAGCCAAGGGTCTCGTTAGCAGCCAGGAGCGCGAACTGGTGGTAGACCCCTACTTCGCCGCGCCGGTGCCGGCCGAGCGGCCGGTCGTCCCCAACGCCGCACAACAACGCGCCATCTCGCGACTCCGATCGCGTCTCGGCGGGGGTCCGGCCACGTTCCTGCTGCACGGCGTCACCGGATCGGGCAAGACCGAGGTCTACCTGCAGGTGATCGCCGGCGCACGAGCGCTCGGCTTGGGCGTGCTGATGCTCGTGCCGGAAATCGCGCTCACGCCGCAGCTCGTCGGGCGCTTCAGGGCACGCTTTGGAGACGGCATTGCCGTACTGCACAGCGGCCTAGGCCAACGCCAGCGCGCCGATGCTTGGCATAGCCTGCACGCGGCGCGTGTAGGCATCGCGATCGGCGCACGTTCCGCGGTCTTTGCCCCAGTGCCCAAGCTCGGTCTGGTGATTGTGGACGAGGAGCACGATGCGTCGTTCAAGCAGGAGGACGGGTTCCGCTATCACGGGCGGGACATGGCGCTGCTGCGCAGCCATCGAGCCGGAGCGGTGTGTGTGCTCGGAAGCGCGACTCCGTCGCTTGAGAGCTATTATCTCAGCGAGCGTGGCAAGTTCACGCTGCTTGAGCTGCCCGAACGTGCCACGGCGCAACCGCTGCCCAAGGTGCAGATCGTGGACCTCGGGCGCAACCGTTCGGGTCCATCCGGCCATCCGCTGCTCACGGGCCCGCTGCACCGTGCCCTTGAAAGCTGCCTGGCACAGCAGGGGCAAGCCATCCTGTTCCTGAACCGCCGAGGGTTCTCGCCCGCGGTACGCTGCGCGGCCTGCCGGCGCGTCATGGTCTGCCCTGCCTGTAGCGTGGCGCTGACCGAGCACCGCGAGCAGGCCTCGCTTCGCTGCCACTACTGTGACTTCGGCACGCCCAATACGCGCTGTTTGGCATGCAAGCACCCGCAACTCCTGCCGCTCGGGGCCGGCACCGAACGGCTACAAGCCGCGCTCAGCGAAACGTTTGCCCCGGCCACGGTTGCCAGGCTCGATCGCGACACAGCGCAAAAGGGCGGCCTCGAGAGCGTCCTGAGGCGCCTGCGCCGGCGGGAAATCGACATTCTAATCGGCACCCAGATGGTGACGAAGGGTCACGACATGCCTGGCGTCACGCTGGTAGGCATCGTGCTGGCGGATCAGTCTCTGGCCTTTCCGGATTTCAGGGCCAGCGAACGCACGTTCCAGCTGCTGGCACAGGTCGCCGGCCGTTCGGGCCGTGGTGAGCGTGCCGGAACTGTTCTGCTTCAGACCTTTCAGCCACAGCATCTCGCGGTGCGCTTGGCGGCGGCTCACGACTTCGCGAGCTTCTACCGTGGGGAGCTCGCCCTGCGGCGGGAGCTCGGCTACCCGCCCCTGACCCGGCTTGCCGCGGTACGTACCGATGCCGGAGACGAGAAACGAGCACGAGCGGCAGCCGACATACTGGCCAAACTCGCGAGAGCGCAGCAGGCGGTGCTCACCGGCGCGGTGCGTGTGCTCGGTCCCGCGCCCGCGCCGCTCCAGCGCCTGCGGGGACGCTACCGCTATCGTCTTCTGTTGCGGGCCAGCGACCGCGGGCTGTTGCGCTCGGTCGTCGTCCGATTGAACGCGCGCATCGAACAGGGCCTAACACCGGCGCGCGCGACGATCGACATCGATCCGGTCTCGATGCTCTAGCTGCAGCTTGGGAGGCTTCGGATCTAAGGGCCCACGGAAGAATGACTCTTCTGTATCGCCGAGGGCCGGGCGCCCTTGGCAAGGCGCAACGACGAGGAATATTGGGGATGTTTCGAGGAGGCGCAACATAGCCAGCGGTGGTCGGAACCGGTGAGATGGATGAGTTGTTCTTCCGTGGGCCCTAAGGGCGTGACGCGTCCTCTACCGCGCGCATGACACGCAGCACGTTGCGTCCCAGGATCTTGCCGATCTGCTCATCGCTGTAGCCGCGTCGCATCAGCTCTCGAACCAGGTCGACAAAATGGCCGACGTCGTCGAGCCCTTGGGGAGTGTGGCTCGTTCCATCGAAGTCCGAGCCGATCCCGATGTGGTCGACGCCGGCCACCTTGCGGATGTGGTCGATGTGATCGGCGACGTCGCTGAGCAGGGCTTGGGGACCCGGGTTGTCCTTGCTCCACTGTTCGAGCAGCGCCTTGACGCGCTCCTCGTCGTTTCCGTGCAGCTGTGCCAGTCGCCGGCGTTCGGCCTTGCGCTTCTCGCTGTGCAGCCGGACCTTCTCGCTAACGAAGCTACCGACGAAGGTCACCATGACGACTCCAGCGTTGGCCTTGAGCTGCAAGAGCACATCGTCGGGTACGTTGCGCGGATGGTCCGTGAGCGCACGGGCCGAGGAGTGGGAGAAGATGACCGGCACGCTCGACACGCGCAGCACGTCGCGCATCGTATCGGCCGACACGTGCGAGATGTCGACGAGCATGCCGAGACGGTTCATTTCTCGGACGACTTCCTCACCGAAAGCACTAAGCCCCCCGAGCTCGGGCTCGTCGGTACAGGAGTCGGCCCAGGGCGTGTTGTGGCTGTGGGTGAGTGTCATGTAGCGAGCCCCCAGCCGGTAGAACATCCGGAGTGCGCCGAGCGAACCGTTGATGCAGTGACCGCCCTCCATGCCTATCAGCGAGGCGATCTTGCCTTTGGCGTGGATGCGCTCGATATCGGCGGCTGTGAGCGCTGGCTCGAAGGCGTCCGGGTACTCGGCCGTCATTTGGTGCACGATGTCGATCTGCTCCATGGTGGCTCGCACCGCTGCGTCGCCTTGCAGCGAAGTGGGCACGTACACGGACCAGAACTGCGCCCCTAGTCCGCCGGCCCTCAGGCGTGCGATGTCGGTGTGGAGCGACGGTTGAGGCTCGCGGATGTCGAGCGCGTGGATGTCTCCGCGCGCCCGTTGCTGGATCCTCCAAGGCAGGTCGTTGTGGCCGTCGATCAGGGGATTCTCTCGCAGCAAGCGAAGCTCGCGGCTCTGGCTGGAGCACGCGGCCAGGCAGCCTGCAGCCAACACGAGCAGTCCTTTCATCCCGATCATTCTGGCCGGAGCATAGCAGAACACAGTTTACGCCGTCGCCGTACCCGCCTACACACCGTGGCAGGCATGCGTCTCAACTTGCTACTCAAGCTGCGATGCGAGCACGATGGTCACGCAATCGTGCTATTTCCGTGCCGTTGTACTAGGCTGCCGGCTCTTATTCATGGCTGGTGACCAGCAAGCGGAACGTCGGGTTGGGTTGCTGGGCGCCACGGGCGTCGGCGTCGGCGCCATCGTGGGGGGCGGCATCTTGGTCTTGGCCGGCGTGGCATTCCAAACCGCGGGCCCCGGCGCCATCTTCGCGTTCGGGCTCAACGGCTTCATCGCGGTGCTGACCGCGCTCAGCTTCGCCGAGATGTCCACGGCGTTTCCCGAGTCCGGCGGCGCCTACACCTTCGCGAAGAAGGTCCTGTCGGTACGGGCCGCCTTTGCCGTGGGCTGGGTGTTGTGGTTTGCGTACATCGTAGCAGGTGTGCTCTATGCGCTCGGCTTCGCCGAGTACGCCTCGGTGATGCTCGTCGACCTGGTGAGCCTCGGCGGCGATGCACCGGACTGGCTGGCCTCTCGCCAAATCGTCCTGCTCTTGGCGTTTGCTGCAACCGGCTGCTACACGCTTTCGCTGATTCGCTCGAACGCCGGCGGCGGCTATTGGGCAACCGCAGGCAAGGTGGTGCTCTTTGTGGTGCTGGTCGGCGCCGGATTGTGGGCTCTCGCAAAGGCGCCGGCAGGCCTCATCGAACGCAGCACCAGGCCCTGGCTGCCTACCGGGGGCGTGGGATTGCTGTCCGCCATGGGGTTCACCTTCATCGCACTGCAGGGCTTCGACCTGATTGCGGCTATCGCGGGCGAAGTCAAACAGCCGCGACGCGTGATTCCACGTGCGATGCTCCTGTCGCTCGCAGCGGCGCTGTTGATCTACCTGCCGCTGCTGCTGATCACGTCGACCGTGGGGCGGGACCCGCACAGCACGATCGTGCAGATGGCCACCGAGCATCCCGAAACGCTGATGGCCGAGAGCGTCGGCAACTACCTCGGTCGCGTTGGCTACTGGCTGGTGTCGGTGGCGGCGGTCCTTTCGACGCTGTCGGCGCTCGCGGCCAACCTGCTCGCCGCGTCCCGCGTTGCGCTGTCCATGGCCCGAGATCGGACCTTGCCTGTGGTGCTGGCGCGCTTGTCCCCAGAGCGAAGGACGCCTGCGGGAGCAGTGGTTGCGAGCGCGCTAACGCTCGTCGCGATCCTGATCATGGTGCCCGACCTGGCTTCGGCCGGAGCTGCCGCGAGCCTGATCTTCTTGGTTTCGTTCGCCTTGGTCCACCTTACGGCCTACCTGGCTCGCCGGCGGGGTGGCGGTGCGCCCGACGCCTACCAGACACCCTGGTTCCCTGTGCTGCCGGCGGTTGGAGGCGTGGCTTGCCTGGCCCTGGCGGTATTTCAGGCGGTAAAGGTGCCGAGCGCCGGCGAGATCACCGCGCTGTGGTTGGCCTTGGGAGGCATGCTCTATTACTCGCTGTTCTCCACTCGGGCCGAGGCCGTCGACGCGTACTCGCAGGCAGCAGATCCGGGCCTCGTGCGGCTGCGCGGCCGAAGCCCCCTGGTGCTGGTGCCCGTGGCAAACCCCGAGAGCGCGCCCGCGATGGTCCAGGTGGCCGCGGCGCTCGCCCCGCCGAGTTTTGGGCGGGTGCTCTTGTTGTCGGTGCTGCGCCGTTCGGACCGGGTCAGCCACGTGGGCGAGCCGCAGCCCTTCACCCTGGGTCAGGAGATCAGCAGAGCCATCGGCGCGTCCTTCGAGGCCGGTCACGAGCCCGAAACGCTGATCACCGTGGCGGACGATCCTTGGGCAGAAATCGCTCGGGTCGCTTCCGAGCATCGATGCGAGAGCCTATTCCTCGGCCTGTCGCGCTTGCATGACACCGGGAGCGGCGACGTGTTGCAGGCAGCGGCGCTCGAGCGCCTGCTCAACAAGGTACGCATGGATGTGGCTATTCTACGAGCACCACCCGGTTTTCGGCCGACCGAGGCACGCCGCATTCTGGTACCGATCGGAGGCAAGAGCGAGCACGACATCTTGCGGGCACGCCTGCTCGGCGGGCTGTGTCGCGGCACCGATCGCGAGGTCGTCTTTCTCCGCGTACTGCCGTCTGGCAGCAGCGAAGAGCGGCTGGCGCGCAGTCGCAGTGAGCTTCAGGGCTTTGCCGAGGAAGAGGCACCGCCCGCGACAGCGTCCGCCGAAATCGAGGTAGCCGACGACGTTGTCGAGGGCGTGGTTCGGCGTGCTGCCGAAGCCGATATCGTGATCCTGGGCCTGCAGCGGCATCGAGGTCAGCGTCTGTTCGGCGAGGTCGCGTTGCGCATCGCCACCCGTACCGAGGTTGCGACTATCATGTTGAGCCACGAACGTCGCGCCTGAGTTCCTGTCCAGAATGGCGCCATAGCGGTTTACGTCCTCGTCCCGGCCCTGCACCGTGTCGATCCGGAGCTGCCGTAGCGCTGCTATTCCTCGGTCCGGGCCTCCGGGCGCACTCGCTCTGGCATCCATTCCTTTAACCCCAGCGCTGGTAGCGGGCGCGCGTATGCTCCCGCATCCTGCGCGTCAGCTTGGGGTCCTCGAACAGCTTGATCAGCAGCACGCCCGCTATAAAGCCACCGATGTGTGCCCAGAAGGCCACGCCTCCCGACACGCTCTGCTGGCTGCTCAGCAGGCTCGGCAAGCCAGCCAGGACCTGGTAGCCGATCCACCACAGCAGCATGAGGAACGCGGGCACCGAGATGATTTGCACGAAGATGAACCAGATGAACAGCACCTTCACGCGCACGCGCGGGAACAGCACCAGGTAGGCGCCGAGGACGCCCGAGATCGCGCCCGAGGCTCCGACCATGGGGACGGGCGATGCGGGACTGACCGCGATCTGCAGGGCCGCCGCGGCCAACCCGCACAGCAGATAAAAGACGACGAAACGCATCCTGCCCATGGCGTCCTCGACGTTGTTGCCGAACACCCAGAGAAAGAGCGCGTTGCCCAGGATGTGGGCCCAGCCTCCGTGCAGGAACATGGACGTGACGGGCGTGGCGAAGTTGATCGGGTAGTCATCCACGACGCAGAGCATGTTGGGGCCGATGGGCACGCCGCCCCCTAGGCGCGCGAGCCCGGTGAGCTCCCCCGGCACCAGGCCGTAGTTGCAGACGCTGGCTGCGAGCGCGATCTGGTCGAATCCCGCACCCTGGATGAACAGCCACACCAGACCCAGCGCCGCAAGCAGGGCGATGGTCACCACGGGGCGCCTTAGCGTGGGGTTGTCGTCGCTGATGGGGATCATGGTGCCAACTGTTCTAATGCCGGCGCAGGACGCTGGCCAACTCCGGGCTCGGGGCTCGTGCCGTGCCAAGGCGTCGCGCAGAGGCTGGATCGAGCAGAGGCTGGATCGAGCAGAGGCTGGATCGAGTAGCGTTACAAGCGCTTTTGTGCGACAGGATCCGGACGACGAAACATGATGCGATCGTCTCTTGTCCATCGGGGGCTGGCCGCGAGCTCGGCACTCTCGAGGCTGGCGCGAGCCCTTGGGATTTGCTCGCTGCTCGCCGTGCTGTGCGGTTTCCCGTCACACGCCGCTGCCAACGGCCGCTACCCTCATGCTCAGCAGCTGATCGAGGATCCGCAGGACCCTGGGCGGGTCTGGCTGCGGGTGAGCTTCGGGCTGCTCACGATACGCGCCGGCGAGTCGCACTGGTCATGGATCTGCGAGCGCTCCATGGGCTACAGCGGCGAGCTGGACCCGGGGGTCGGGGTCCTGCAAGACGGCTCCATCATCGTGGGCCTGACAGACGGCCTCACCATATCCCGGGACCACGGCTGCAGCTTCGAGTTCGTCCCAGGACCGTTGATGGGCAATTTCGTCACCGATGTGACCGTGGATCCAAACAACCCCGCCCGCGCGCTCGCGCTCGCTTCGCCGGTACTGGCAACAGGCGTGCCGGCCAACTACCTCTTCGAGTCGACCGACAACGGGACAACCTGGACCCAGATCGGAGGCGACCTCGGCACGGATCTTCTGTTGTTCACGCTGGAAACCGCGCCCTCGGATCCAAACCGGATCTATGCGAGCGGCGTGGACGGCCAGGGCCAGGGCGTGCTGCTGCGCTCGACAGACCGCGGAAGGTCGTGGATGACCTTGCCCATTCCCGGTACTTCGCTCGACGTCACCCCTTTCATCGGGGCGGTCCACCCAACCAAGAAGGGTACGGTGTTCGTACGCGCGAGCGGCATCGACGAGGACCTGCTGCTTCACACGGCCAACGGTGGCCGGACGTGGATGACGCTGCTGCGTGACAGCACTCAGTTGCTGGGGCTGGCGCTGTCGCCCGACGGATCGACTATTCTGGCTGGTTTTGGAAACAAGCCCGGCAATACGATGTACGATCCCAAGGCTTTTGGCATCTGGCGCGCATCCACGGCAGATTTTCGGTTTGTCAAGGTCTATCCAGGGCCCGTCTACTGCCTGAAGTGGACCGCGCATGGTCTATACGCTTGCGCCAACCGGGAGGTCCAGGGCTTTGACCTGGGTCTGCTGCCCCAAGTCGACTTCCCCCCCATGGGCGTCGACCCCTTCGCGCCCCAGATGCTCGTAAGCCAGCTGCCCGGCCCGCTGGCCTGTCCCGCGAACAGCACCACCACCCAGTTCTGTCCGGGCGAATGGCCCATGACCTGCATGCGGCTCGGCGCTTGCCCCGTGCTGGACGGGGGCGTGGCCGCCGGCGATGCAGGCGGCGTTTCGGGACCCGACAGCGGCGCCAGCGACTCCGGGCCAAGCAACCCCCCGGAGGCAGGCCCGGTCTCGAGCCCGGCCAGCAGCGGCTGCGGCTGCGTCCTGGCCGCTGCTGGTCACGAGCTCAGCACACGTACGGCGGCCCTCGGGGCTCTGCTCGGCTTGCTGGCGTACGCCGCAGGTCTGACACGCCGCAGGCGGCGCGTCGCAGACCCGGGCCACCGACGCCGCTTGCACAGGCGTGGCACAGACGGTAGTAGCTAAGGAGACGCCGCAACCTAACTGCTCCGTTTCGCTGGCTCCGACCACCTGTGGCTGCGTTGCTTCCCGTCAAACTACCACCAGTATTCCTCGTCGTCGCGCCTTGCCAGCGGCGCCCGGTCCGCGCCGATCCGCAGCGGTTGTGTTGCGGCGCTTGCTGAGGCTTACTTGTCACTTCGCGCCAGCGGCGGTGGAGGCAGGTTCGGATTGGCGCCGGGCCACAAAGACAGGACGGAAAGCATGTCGGTGTCCAGGATCTCAGCCTGCGCTTCGTACCTTGCGGCCCTGTCGTGCTGGGGCCTGTGGTGGTGTGCTGCCGCTGGCTGTGGCGGCAGCGACGTGGGACCGGGCGGAGCGGCCGGCACCCTGACGGGAGGCGCAGGCACGGGTCCTGCCGGCGCCGGAACGGGTACCGGTGGAGCGCCCTTGGCCGGGATCGGAGCCGGCGGAGCGGCCGGTACTGGCGCCGGAGGAATGGGCGGGCTCGGAGCCGGCGGCTCGCTGCCGCCCACGGCAGGCACGCCGGCCCCGGGTGCGACGCCGATGGAGCAGCTCTGCAACACGGTGGCTACGTTCCCTCCGCCCATGTACGACCCTGCGAGCGCGGTCACCTGGTGGCAACAATTCGTCAGAAAGTACACGCGCCGGGTCAATGGCTCGCAAAAGAACCTCATGGCCGGGAGGTTCCTGCGGGACGAGCTCGTGGCCGCCGGCTACGAGACGACCATCCACGAGCTTCAGGGCAGGAGCGGCACCGTGCGTGCCGTGGAGGGCATCAAGCGCGGGCTGACCCAGCCCGACAACTACCTCGGCATTATTTCTCACTACGACGTGGTGCCCGACACGGTCCAGGGTGCGTACGACGACGGCGCTGGAGTCGCCGCAGCCATGCAGATCTGCAAGAACCTGGCTCCGGTTCCCACCAACAAATCCATCTCGTGTCTGTTCTTCGATGCTGAAGAGATCGGACGCCAGGGCTCGCAAGCCTACGTGGACAAGTTCGTCGCGACCAACATGAAGAAGTTCGATCACGGTTTCGGTTACGACATGGTGGGCCTGAACAAGCCCGGCCACGCCAACTGGAAGCTCTACGCCTTCTTCGGCTTCAACATGGGAATGGCATCGGCGCTGACCCAGTACCGCGGGGCAAACATGAAGTTCGTCGAGGCGATTCTCTACGATTGCCAGAAGCCCGGCGGGCTGATGACCAACCGCACCATCACCGAGACGCGCATGACCAACACCCGCAACTCGGACGAGGAAATCTTCGAGCAGGCGGGGGTACCCGTGTTTCGCTTCGCCGGTGGAGAGCGCGCCAGCGACTACAACGGCTATCACCAGCCCAACGACACCGTGAACAACGTGATCATGGAGGCGGGCGGGCGCATGCGGTTTCAGCGAGGCTTCGCCCACGCGATCTCGTTATCCCATTTCATCATCCTGGGCTACGACCAGTGGCACGCCACGATGGTGCCCCAGCTGTAACCCTCGCACCGGGAATGCTTATGTTGGCAAGAACGAACTCGGGCCTTACGTACCTTTCCATGTTCTCCAAAGCCGCTGCGGGCAGGGGCATCGCACGCATCGCACTGCTGGCATGCGCGTTGTCGTTGGCGCTCGGCGGCTGCGGAGCAGACCCCGGACCCACGACCTCGGGAGGCGGCGCCGGCCCCGGGGGCGCTGGCTCGGGTGGCGGCGCCGG
>JAKSBK010000198.1 GCA_022361155.1 Pseudomonadota bacterium | reverse complement strand
GGGACGCTTGGGTCAGCAACTTGGACAATAGGGATGGAAAATGATCGTGACTCTGTGTGCAGATGGTAGCTGGCGGGTCGAGTTGCTGCTCGCCGTGTTCATCTCGTGGCGGGGCGCGGTTAGAACTCGATCGCCCTGCCACGCGCTATAATCGCGCGAGCCCACATGAAGTACCTGGTCCCCATAGGCCTCGCGCTGGCCTGGCTTTCCGCCGCCAAGGCCCGGGGCGAAGACATCGGAGCCCTTGTCAGGAACGCTGGTCGAGACCACCCGCGCTTGATCCTGAAGAGCAACCAGGACGTTGCGCTCCGGAAGAAAACGGAGGCCGACCCGCTGCTGCGTCGAGCCTCCGCGCTGGTGAAGGGCCTCGCCGACGACCTGCAGCGAACCGAGCCCGTGAAGCGCGAGAAGGTGGGTCAACGCCTGCTCCCGGTCTCGCGCACCTGCCTGAAGCGGGTCCTGCATCTCGCACTTGCATACCGCCTGACGGGCGACCAGCGCCATGCACATAGAGCCCAACGGGAAATGCTGGCCGCGGCCGCGTTTAGCGACTGGAACCCGAGTCATTTCCTGGATGTTGCGGAGATGACCGCTGCTTTGGCCATAGGCTACGACTGGCTGTACGCGGTCCTCGAACCGACGGCTCGAGCTACGATCAAGCGAGCGATCGTCGACAAGGGCCTGAGACCGTCGTTGCAGAAGGCACGCTGGCAGCAGATGACCAACAACTGGAACCAGGTGTGCCACGGCGGACTGGCGCTCGGCGCGCTCGCCGTCATGGAAGACGAACCGGACCTGGCGCTGCGAATAATCGAACGCGCGCTCGCGCGCGTTCCCATCAGCATGGCCGACTACGCGCCCGACGGTGCCTATGCGGAAGGCCCCGCTTACTGGCGCTACGGCAGCACCTACAACGTCCTGTTGATCTCCGCGCTGGAATCGGCTCTCGGCAGCGATCTGGGTCTCTTGAAGGCGAGCCCGTTCCTGGCCTCCTCCGACTATTTTCTCCACGTGGCCGGACCTACGGGGCTGTTTTTCAACTACTCCGACTCAGGGCTCCGGAGCGGGGTAACGCCCATCATGTATTGGTTCGCGGCGAAGCGACGCGAGCCATCGCTGTTGTGGAGAGAGCGGCTGGAGCTGAAGAGGTTTTTGGAGCAGCAGCAGCGGACCGGCTTGAAAACGAAGCCCCGGACGCCAAGGCGTCGGGTCAAAATAACATTGCCAGGTCGGCTTCGAGGCGCCCGGCCAGCAAGGCGCGCTGTCGCGCGAATACTCCCTGTATT
>JAKSBK010000197.1 GCA_022361155.1 Pseudomonadota bacterium | reverse complement strand
GTGCACTTCGCAGGGCCAGGCCGAGGACGAAAGCCGCCCAGAAAACCGCCTGGGAAGCCGTCGTTCAAGCGTGGTCACCCCGTGAACATTTACCCTCATTTGTCCGCATGCTCCAGTCTGCCCGACAGCCGCAGCCGCTCCTGCCTGCGTTTCTTGGCTTGATCGTAGCGCCTGCGCTCCAGATCGCCCTGCGGCTCAACAGCGGCTACTGCTCGGGGTCGCCCGCGTTCGTCCACGGCCACGAGGGTCAGGTAGGCCTTGGTCGTCGTGCGTTGCTCGCGCGTGCGCGGATCCTGGGTCTCTACTCGGCAACCGACCTCCATGCTGGTTCGCGACGCGTAGTTGACCTGCGCCCGCAGCACTACCACGTCGCCGAGCCGAATCGGGCTCAGGAAATCCAGGCGGTCCACCGAGGCGGTCACGACGGGGCCTCCCGCATGGCGCATGGCCGCGACCGCAGCGCAGATGTCGATCCATTGCATCACCACGCCGCCGAACGAGGTTCCGTAGACGTTCGTGTGCGCCGGCAACACGATCTGGGTCATCTCTACCCGTGAATCTCGCGATCGGCGCGTCTCCGCCTGTGGCATCGCGTTCCTCCGCAGCCGCCGGTTCCTGTACTGGCTCCGGCCCGGTGATTCAACGCACCCCGCAAACAAGCTCATCGTTCCTATGTAAACGGAATTCCCTCACACTGTATTTTCTAGTAGCAAAGTAAAAATCCGCTGCTAATGTTAAGAGTCGCCCCTTAAAGGGCGGAGGCAGCGATTGGGGTTTCCAGGTGAGCCATCATACAACGCAACAACATCGAAGCCTTGCCATAGCCCTGGCCGCAGGGCTCGCGGGTTTCTGGTGCATCCCCTTCGCTGCCTCCGCTCAACCCCTCACCTACGGGGCCGTCGACAAGGCGACGGTGCGGGTTTTTGTAGTCAAGCGGTCGGTCGACACCCAACGTGTGCCGAGCCAGGACGGGAGCGAACGCACGGTCGCGGTGCCCGTGGTGAGCCACGGCAGCGGCGTGCTGGTCAACCGCCACGGCCTGGTTCTGACCGCATACCACGTGATCGAGGGCGCGAGCATCATCAGCGTGCAGCAACCGGAAATGTCCCACGCGCTGCCTGCTCGTGTCGTGCATGCAAGCCCGGAACACGATTTTGCCTTCCTGCTGGCGCCGGGCCGCTTCGAGCATCACGCCGCCTTGCCCACCCGTACGCGCAGCATGCGCGTGCGCGAACCCGTGCACGCCCTTGGCTATCCGATCGATGCGGCACTCGAGCACCCGCTGTCGAGCCCGGGCATCGTCGCAGGAGCTCTATCCAACGGAAACATGCAACTGGGCATGTCCTTGAATCCGGGCAACTCGGGCGGCCCGCTGATAGATCGCAACGAGAATCTCGTTGGCATCGTCATCGCGCGCGGCGATCCCAGCCAAGGAGTGCTGGGACTGGGCGTTGCCCTGCCCATCGCGCATGCCGTTTCAGCCCTGAGAAGCGGCAAGCTCGCCTGCGTGGAGCTCGGCTCGAAGAAAGAGGCCGGCTTCCGCCCGCACGACGGCTGCCAGCAGCGGCACGCTCTCGCCGGCGGGAGCCGACCACGCTTCAGCGCGCATCAGCGCAGGCTGGCTCAATTCGCCGCTACCTTGGCGGCAGCCGGCCCGATCGGCTTCATCGGCGACGTGGCCCAGACCCTGCAACAAAGCGAGCCAGCCGTGCTTCCGGCCGCGCTCGAGGCTGTGGCCGCGGCCGAGGGCAACCCTGACCTGCTTGCCCTGAGTGCCGGCTACCTTTGGGACGCCGTGATGGTGATGCTCGAGGATGCCGGCAGCGATCACGCGGTCGCCAAGCTGCCCAAGCGCTCACGCAAGACCGCCTCGGCGTATCTGCACAAGGCCATTCGGCTTTGCCACGAGGCTGTCCGGCGCGATCCCACCGTCTACGGGCGCTCGCAGTTCGTCGAGCACGTGCTCGACCACTGGCCCGATGTACCCAGCCCTCATGCTGTGAAGCTCCACGAAGTCGCCGGCACGTCCCCTCGAGGGATCGCGCACGGGCGCGCCGTGTCCCTCGCTTTCGGCGGCGGCTCAAAGTAGGCGGCGCGTAACTGTTCAGGCCCGAGTCCGTCGGGTTTTCAGGCGGTTTTCTGGGCGAGCGCGCCCGCAGGCATCGCCCGAGGAGTACTCTCGTGTACTTCGCAGGGCGAGGCCGAGGACGAAGGCCGCCCAGAAGACCGCCTGGGAAGCCGACGTGCAAGCGTGGTCACCTCGCGAACGGTTACGGCGACGCAACGTCGCTGTCGTGGATTGTCGTGGATGGATGTCAGTTCGCGCCCATCTGCATCGCGCCCATTTGCATCAACGCGACGCCGCGGAGGGCCGGTGCCTTGCTGGGGCTGAAGCGGCCGGAAGCGAGCTTGTCGGCATTGCCCGCGCGCACGAGAATGCAGCCGCCGCCACCGCCGCCGCCGCCACCGCCGCCACCCTGGGTAGCATGCGCGCCGCTGCCAGCTTTGCCGTCCGGCGAGCTCCCTGCGCCCGAGTCGGCACCACGGACACCCTTGCTGCCTCCGGACGCCGCGGACAGGGAGTTGCCCGCGTCGCTTCCGTGACTGGTGGCGCCGCTGTTGCCTGCGCCGCCGCCGCCTCCACCGGCCACGAGACGTGCCTTGTCGCCAACCTCGACCACGGGCGCCTCCAGGAGCAACGCGCCACCGCTGCCGCCACCGCCGCCACCCCCGAGCGATTCTCCCATGCCAGCGCCGCCGCCTCCTCCGCCGCCCCCCACGAGGATCTCGCCGTTGATGCTGATCCTGGTCAGGGAGCTGATCTGCAGCGCTCCGCCGCCACCGCCGCCGCCGCCGCCAACAGGTCCGCCGCCGCTGCCTCCGCCGCTGCCACCGGTAAGCGGGTCGAGCATCCAGGTGTCTGGGGTAGCCTCCGCCGAAGCGCCGCCAGCCAGGGCGCCAGCCTTTCCGCCGGCCCCGCCGCGCCCGCACAACGCACCGCCGCCACCCCCGCCGCTCTCGCCCATTTCAGCACCGTGCTGGCCGACCTTCCCGGGGGCGCGGCCGGCAGCAGCCTGGTTACCGCGACCCCCGAGCTGCCCGCCGGGCCCCGGCGCCGGTCCCTTCGCGCCCGCATCCAGCACACCGTCGATCGTCACAGGCCCGGTTACGAGCAGCACGAGCGGTCGCGAGCCAATTACGTTCAGACGTCCCGTGTCCGTAATCTCCAAGCCATGGGCCAAAACCACGCACAGATCGGGCGCGCCCGTGCCTCGCGCGACGATGTGCGACGCACCACCCGGAAGCGCACACGTCGACGTATCGAAACCCTGGGCGTCGGCAACCACGATCATCGGCGCCACCAGGGGCCAGGTGGCGGGCGGAACGTTGGCAGGTTGGAAGGACGGCGGACCCGGGGGCAGCCCGCCGGCACTGCCGGTAGGCACCCCGGGCACGTGGTGGGGTGCAATGAGGCTCTTGTCCGGGTCGACTAGCAGCGTGCAAGATACGCACGCCAGGCCAACGACAGCGGCAGCCCAGATACGCGGGCAGGATGCCGTCAACCTGGGATTCGGCGCTTCCGGAACAAGCAAGCGAAGACGATTCATGTGCGCACCTAGTCAGTGCCCGGTCCAAAACTCGCTCCCGTCGCCTGGCTTGCGGCGCGAAGCCGTTTGCCGCGCCAGCTCCCGCTCGAAAATGCGCTGCATTTCCTCGGTTCGCCAACACGCCATCCGACTCCGCGGCGCTGCGCCATGCTCGGTCCGGAGTTTCCGGCCGGGCACCAGTCAGCATGGTCGGCGGATGCTTACCCATCCAGCCGTGGCGACAAACTATCGCACGTTGCGCGCGCTGGGCAAAGGACGTCTCGAAAGCAGGCGTGGTCGGCGGCAGGTCAGCTATGGAATTTGGAGGGCATGACGGCTCGCGTCGTACTATGCGGCGTCCATGAACTGGGAAGCCTGGACTACCCTCGGACTGATCGTGGCCATGATGGTGGCCATGGTCCGCAACCTCGCGGGGCCGGATCTCGTTCTGATGGCGGGCCTGGCCACCTTGCTTGCTCTCGGAATCGTCACCCCCGCGGAAGCCTTTGCGGGTTTTTCGAATCAAGGCATGCTCAGCATCGCGGTGCTGCTGGTGGTGGCGGCAGGCATGCGCGAGACAGGCGCTCTCGAGCTCGTGGTGCGCGGGCTATTGGGCAGACCCCGATCGCTGCTCGACGCGCAGCTTCGGATGATGCTTCCGGTCTGCGGCGTCAGTGCCTTTCTCAACAATACCCCGGTGGTCGCCATGATGGTGCCTATCGTGCTGGACTGGTCCAGGCGCATCGGTCAGAGCCCGAGCAAGCTTCTCATACCTTTGAGCTACGCCGCGATCGTCGGCGGCTCCTGTACGCTGATCGGCACGGCAACCAACCTGATCGTGTACGGGCTCACCCGGGCGCGCTATCCCGAAATGCACGTAGGCATGTTCGAGATTTCGGCGCTGGGCCTGCCCGTGTGCGTGGCGGCCGTGCTGTACGTGCTAGTCGCCTCGCGCGCATGGCTGCCTGCCCGCGAAACCGCGCGCCACAAGCTCGAAGACGCCCGCGAATACACGGTCGCGATGCGGATCGAGCCAGGCTCGCCGGTGATCGGCCGAACCATCGAAGGCGCCGGGCTCAGGCATCTGCCCGGCCTGTTCCTGGTGGAGATCGAGCGCAGCGACGGAGAGCTCAGGCCAGCGCCCGGCCCGGAAGTGCGCTTGCACCAGGGTGACCGGCTGCTGTTCACGGGCGTGATCGACAGCGTGGTCGACCTTCGAAAGGTGCGTGGCCTGGTGCTCGACGAGCAAGCTGCGCACAAGCTCAGCGATCCGCGGCCAACCCGGCGTCTGGTGGAGGCGGTGGTGGCTCCCGCTTCCTCGCTCGTCAACCAGAGCGTACGCGCGGCCGGGTTCCGCACCCGCTACAGCGCGGCAATCGTCGCGGTCCATCGCCAGGGGGAGCGCATCGCCTCGAAGATCGGCGACATCGTGCTGCAGGCTGGCGACACGCTGTTGCTCGAGACCCATCCATCCTTTGTCGAGACCTTTCGCGACGACACGGCTTTTGCGCTCGTGGCCGAGGTGGCCGGAAGCACCCCCCTGCGCCACGATCGCGCGTGGTGGGCCATCGCGCTGCTGGTGGCGCTGGTAGCCAGCAACACGATGGGTCTGCTGCCGCTTGTGGTCGCCGCGTTGCTGACCGCGGGAGCCATGCTGGCGACGGGGTGTCTCACAGGCACCGAGGCTCGCCAAGCCCTCGATCTGCGCGTGCTGCTGACGATCGCCGCGGCTCTGGGTGTGGGAGCTGCTCTCGAAGCCAGCGGGGCCGCCGGTCAAGTCGCGCAAATCGTCGTCGGGGCCGCCGCGCCCTTCGGGCCGATCGGTCTTGTGGCCGCGGTGTACATCGTCACCGTGCTTCTCAACGCCGTTGCCACCACGCAGGCGGCCGCGGTGCTCATGTTCCCCGTGGTCGTTGCTGCGGTAGACAGCCTTCAGCTCGATTTTCGGCCGTTCATGTTTACGCTGATGCTCGCTTCCTCGGCGAGCTTCATGACACCGATCGGCTATCCCACGAACCTGATGGTCTACGGGCCCGGACACTACCGTTTCAGCGACTTTACGCGCTTCGGAGGACCGCTGCAGGTCCTCGCTGCTGCGGTGACGGTGACCATGGCTTGGCTGCTGTGGCTCTAACTAGTTTCGGGCTAGAATCGCGCCGGGCCGGCTTTCGTCCTCGAAAGAATCCTCGAAAATGGCGCTGCTATTCATGCGGTTTTTTCTGCGGGCGCGCTCGCCCCAGCATCGATTCTAGCCCGAAACTACCCAAGATTATGCTCTACGTGGATTGCCTACTTGCGGCAGAAGCAGCCCAACGCGCAAGCGGGGAGTTTCTCTCATGCACGACCCAGCCCAAGCCGGCGTCCAGACTGAACAGAAACTTGGGGTTCTCCCTGACTGGTAGCTCTGTGCAGAGGTACCCGCATGTGTGGCGACGCGGCCGGCTGGCGTGTAGACTTTGCTCAGCGAGTCAGTGCCGTGGGATCGACCATTGCGCCGACCCACCATGCACTGGAGCTCTTGACTGTGTCACGACTGGCGGCGCTTACTCTCTTGTGCTCGATGACCGCGGCGGCGGGTTGCGGCCGCTCGGTCCTGAACCTGCCAAGCGAGGCCTCGGTCGGCGACGGTGGAATGCTCGACGCGAGCAGCGACGCCGCCAGCGATGGCGGTCTTGGCGATGCGACGATCGACGTCGATGCAGGGGGCGACACCGGCGTCGGCGGTGTTTGCACGAGCAACAGGGACTGCCCCGCCGGCCGCACGTGCCAGGCAGGTTCGTGCCTGCTGGCGTTGGAGTGCAGGGTCGACTCGGACTGCAAGCGTGACGAACGCTGCGAGGGCAACCGGTGCGTCTCCGCCGGCGCGTGCCGCACCAACGCCGACTGCGGGACCGACGGCCTGTGCCGGGCCGGCCGCTGTGTGAACGTCCAACCGTGCGTCACCCGCTCCGACTGCAACCCGGGCGAGCAGTGCCTGGATGGCGGCTGCGTCGCGCTTGCCGAGTGCAGCCCGGAGCGCCCGTGCATGGCGGCCGCACACAGCTGCATGGACGGCGTGTGTGTGTTCACAGGTGAGTGCCTCAGCGCAGGCGACTGTCCCAAGGGCTTCGCGTGCGAGGCGAACCGTTGCGTGTTCCAGGGAGAATGCCTCAAGGATGGCGACTGCGCGCCGGGCTTTCGCTGCGAGGCAAGCTCCTGCGTGCCCACGGGTTGCTCGAGGGACGCCGACTGCCCCATGGGGCAAGTGTGCGACTTGCTCACACGCCGCTGCGTGCCCGAGGCCGAGTGCACGACCGATGGCGACTGCCCGACCGGCTCGCTGTGCCTGGCCGGTCTCTGTGTTGCTCTTCAGCATTGCCGCAGCCACATGGACTGCTCCCCGCCGCTGCGCTGCAGCGATGGCGTCTGCGTCGCGCCTCCGGAGTGCATCCGGGACTCCGACTGCGGCAACGACGAGCGCTGCGACGAAGGACAATGCCAGCCCTTCCTGTGCCAGGATAGCAGCCAGTGCGGCGCCGGCTGGACCTGTGTCCTGGGGCGCTGCTTTCCGCCGCTGATCTGCAGCCGCGATCAGGACTGCCCTTTCCCTGGGCAACGCTGCGTCAACCGGGCCTGCGTGGCACCTTCGGGTTGCACGAGCAGCGCAGACTGCATGCCGCCCGACACCGTGTGTCTGTACGGCGTGTGCCTCCCGATCCCCATCACACCGCAGTGTCGCAGCGACGTCGATTGCCCGGCGGGCGAGCGCTGCGACTTCGGCACCTGCCGGCGCGCCGAGACCTGCCCCGACTCACCTTGTCGACCCGACGAGGTGTGCGAGGGCGGACGCTGCGTTCCGGCCCCAGAATGCCGCGTCGACGAAGACTGCCTGGCGAGCGGCTTCGCCTGCCGTCAGGGACGCTGTGTGTTCGTGGGCGAGTGCATGGGCGACGCCATGTGCCCGGACCGGTTTCGCTGCCTGCACAACGCCTGCGTGTTCGTCGGTGAGTGCACGACCGATGCCGGCTGTGGCCCCGGTTTCCGCTGCGTTTCCGGCCTGTGTCAGTTCGTGGGCGAGTGCATGCAGGACAGCCAGTGCGCCATGGGAGAACGCTGCGTGAGCGGCAGCTGCCAGCGCGATAGCTGTCGTGGGAACGCGGATTGTGGGACGGGCGAGATCTGCAACCTGTCCACGCGAGCCTGTATCCCCGACATAGGCTGCAGCGGCAACGCCGACTGCCCGCTGGGCTGGAACTGCATCGGCACGCAGTGCTTCGTGCTCGAGACGTGTATGCCTCCCGGACAGAGCAGCTGTCCACCGAACACGACCTGCATCGACGAGGGCATCTGCTTCATGGCCCCAGAGTGCCGTCGTGACCCGGATTGCCCCATGGGCGAGCGCTGCGACAACAGCTACTGCCAGCCCCCCGGCTGTATGGTGGACGAACAGTGCAACCATGGCTGGACTTGCGCCGCGGGCCGCTGCGTGCCCTGGCTGCTATGCCAGGACTCGTCCGAGTGCAACCAGGGTCGGCAGTGCATCAACAACCAGTGCACCAATCCCGGCGGTTGCGCTACGGATGGGGATTGCCCACCCACGCAGACCTGCCTGGCGGGCCTGTGTCTTTCGATTCCGCCCCAGGAGTGCGCCTTCGACTCGGATTGCCTGATGGGAGAACGCTGCGAACGCGGCACCTGCCAGCCCTCCAGGCGCTGCCAGATCAGCCGCATGTGCCCTGATGGCCAAGTCTGCATCGACCAGTTATGCCGCCTGCCCGTCCAGTGCACCAACGATCGACACTGCCCGGGAGCGCGCCGTTGCGACGCCAGGGGCCAGTGCGTTCCCTAAGGGCCCGCAGAAGAATAACTCGTCCATCTCACCGGTTCCGACCACCGCTGGCTATGTTGCGCCTCCTCGAAATATCCCCAATATTCCTCGTCGTTGCGCCTTGCCAACGGCGCCCGGCCCTCGGCGATACAGACGAGTTGTTCGTCCCCGGGCCCTAACAGCACGTGCATGCCTCGCCACCCGCACGCGTCGAAGACCTCCGACACGCTTTCCGACCGTGTCTTCAGTGCACTGGCCGCCAAGGCAAAAGCGTTGTCGCGACCCATCTATCCGCTGCACGTGGGCGATACCTACTTGGACCCGTTGCCTGAGGCGCGAGCCGAAGCGCAACGCAGCGCCGAGCACACGCGCCTGCACAACTACGCACCCGTACAAGGAGAGCCTGCATTGCTGGAGGCGATCATCGACAAACTGCGGCGACACCATGGCGTCGAGGTCGCGGCAGATGAGCTGCAGGTTATGTCCGGAGCGACCGCAGGGCTCGGCACCGTGGTTGCCGCGCTGTTGGATCCAGGCGACGAGGTGGTGCTCCCTGCGCCTTTCTGGCCGCTGATCCGCGGTATCCTGGCGTCGCGCGGCGCAATTCCGATCGAGGTGCCGCTCTTCACGCGCCTTGGGGAGCCGGGATTCGACCCCGCGGGAGCCATCGAGGCTGTCATCACACCCCGCACCGCCGCGATCTACCTCAACACCCCCAACAATCCGACCGGCGCCATCCTCGACGCCGACACGATCGCCGCCATCGCCGAGCTCGCGGAGCAGCACGATTTGTGGGTGATATCGGACGACGTGTACGCCGACCTGTACTTCACTCCGGATCGGCCGCAGCTCGTATCGCTGTACGACAAGCTGCGAGAGCGCACGCTCGCCACGTTCAGCCTGTCCAAGAGCCACGCCCTTGCCGGAGCGCGGGTGGGCTATACCTGGGGGCCTCTGGACGCCATGAAGCGCGTGCGTTCGGTGCAGACGTACTACACGTACTGCGCGCCGCGTCCGCTGCAGCTCGGCGCAGCCGCGGCCCTGTCAAAAGGCGATGCATGGCTCGCACAAGCACGCGCCGCCTATGCGGCCGCCGGCCGGCACAGTGCGCAGGTGTTGGGCGTTCCGGCCCCCGCCGGAGGCACCTTTCTATTCTTCGAGGCATCCGCCCATTTGAACGCGGGTGAAACGACACTCGATTTTCTCGAGCGTTGCCTGCAGGCTGGCGTTCTGCTTACTCCAGGCTCGGTGTGTGGGCGCGCATACCAGGACTGGATCCGCATTTCGTTTACCGTGCTTGCGCCGGACCACCACGCAAGGGCCCTGGCAGCGCTGAAGCCGCTACTCTGATGGGTCCATTGAATCGGGCGCGCTACAGCAGCACCCGAAAGGTGCTGCCGTTGCGATCGCTGTGGACCTGAACCGATCCACCGCGTTGCTCGGCGATGGCTTTGACGATGGCCAAGCCCAGGCCCGTGCCGCCGCTGTCGCGGGCGGTGGTGAAGAAGCGCTCGAAGAGCCGCTTCCGGTTGGCCTCGCTGATACCGCAACCGTGGTCGACGACCTCGATGCACACGCGCGCGCCCGCAGCGTAGACGCGCACCTGGATCGGCTTCCCTTCGCCGTGGCGCAGGGCGTTGTCGACCAGGTTGACGACCACGGACTCGACGTGCTCTTCGCGGATCGCCAGCGGGGGCGCGGGGTCTGAATCGAGCCACTGCACCTGTTCGGTATAACGGCGGAGCACCGAGCGCACAGTCCTGGCGACATCGAGGGGCTCTGCCGCCTGTTCGCGTGGGTTCTCGAGCCGTGCAAGCGTCAACAGCCGCGCGAGCAGCCGCTCGAGGCGGGCGGCGTCGGCCTCGATGTTGTCCGCGAAGCGAGCCCGCTGTGCTTCGGGCATCCGGCTGCCCTGTTCGCGCAGCAGCTCGGCCGCACCGCGCACGGCGGTGATGGGGCTCTTGAGCTCGTGGCTGAGGTTGCTCGCGAGCTCGCCCACGTAGTCTGCTCGCTGATTGAGCTTGCGGGTCATGTGCTCGAATACGTCGTTTAGCTCGCCGATCTCCGCCGGGGTGAGCCCCGAGCTGGCCAAGGCCGCTTGCCGTTGTCCGTGTGCGATGCGCCGCGCGCCGGCGGTCAACCGGCGCAGCGGCCGCGCGATGGCCCACGAGAACAAGAAGCTCACACACGCGCTCAGCGCGAAGCTCGCGAGCGCGAGCCAGAGCAAGCCGCGGCGGTTTGTCCACAGCGACGACAGCGCGTCCAGGCCGGTGCGTGAGGCCCGCACGATGCCGATGATCCTGCCGTTGGAAAAGACGGGCAGCGCGGTGAAGACGCGTGTCTTGCCGCGGCGGCGAATGTCGCCAAGCGGGGGTGTGGGCTCGTCGCTCACGCGCGCGCGAGCCACCGCATGGTAGCGTCCGAGCATGGCAGCTTTCACTTCAGGCAGCTGTCCGAGGCACAATCCGGCTTGAGCGCGCGTGGTCGCAACCACACAGCCGCTCGGGTCGAGGACCCGCAGCGCGCTGAGATTGAAGGTTTGCGCCCTTCGCATGAGCGGCTCGAGCCGCACGCCGGCACGGGTGAACGCCGTGTCGCTCGTTTCGCGTCCAGGCAGCGTCTCGGGCGTTGCTGGCACTTGCTCCAGACCCAGATCGAGCACCGGCTCCACCGGTGTATAGCGCTCGGCGGCGCGTCCCGGCGGCCTGTGCTGGTCGTGCGGCCGCCCGGACTCGAGGCGCCACGCATCACGGTAGGCTTCGCCGACAACCACCGACTGAGCGAGCAATTGGCGCTCGGTTTGGCGCAGGAGAAAAACGTCGTAGATGCGAAGCCCGGCAAGCGCAACGATGGGCACCGCGAGCACCAGCGCGTTGGCTCCGAGCAGCCACCAGCGGATGCTCGGCCCCCAACGCTTCATTCCAGGACCTCCCGCATGCGATAGCCCGCACCGTAGACCGTCTCGATGGGATCGGGGCCGTGGCCGGAGAGCTTGCTGCGTACGCGCCGGATGTGGCTGTCCACGGTGCGCTCGGTAATGAAATGACCGCGTCCATAGACCCGCTCCACAAGCTGCTGCCGCGACAGGACTCGGCCGGGTGCTTGCACCAGGGTCGCCAACAGGCCTAGCTCGGTCACCGTGAGCGCGATCTGTCTGCCGTGATAGCTACAGCGGTGACGCTCGAGGTCGACCTCGAGCGGTCCGTGCACAGAGGGCTGCTGGCGGGTCGCGCCGAGACCCTCGGGCGGCTGCCGATCCATCCGAACGCGACGCAGTACCGCGCCCACCCGCGCGACAAGCTCGCGCGGGCTGAAGGGCTTCGTGATGTAGTCGTCCGCGCCCAGCTCGAGCCCCAGCACGCGGTCGAGCTCCTCATCACGGCTCGACACAAAGACGATGGGCAGGCTGCTGTGCGCGCGGATCTTCCGGCACAGCTCGAGCCCGCTGTCTTCGGGCATCACGATGTCCAGCACAGCGAGGTCCACGTCGGATTGCCGGACGAGCGCCAGCGCCTCGGCCCCGTCGCGCGCCTCGAGCACCGAGTGTCCGGCTTGCTCGAGCGCGTACTTCACGACCTCACGGATGTGCCCGTCGTCGTCCGCCACCACGATGCGTGCCATGGCAGGCAGACTAACAGACGCGCCGGGGGCACGCCGAGCCTTGCACAGCGGTTGCACAGCGGTTGCACAGGGCTGCCCCAAGGCTGCCACGCCTGTTGCGCGAGCTACGCATCCCGGTGTGCCAGGCTGATGGACAGGAAGCGAACCACGGAGGCAAAGCATGGGTGGAGCCGTACGGATCATCGCCATCGGTCTGGTGTTCTGCGCCACGAGCGCAGCCTGGATCGTGCTCGGGGGGCTCACGAGCGCTCGCGAACGCGAAGCCGACAGCCGGCTCAAGGGCGACGTGCAAAGCCTGTGGGGTCGCAGCCAGCACCAGAAGGGGCCCGAGCTGACCTTCCGCTGGCAGACCACCGCGATGCACGTGCGGACACAGGTCGTGGATGGAGTCGAGACCCAGATTCGGGACAAGCGCAGCGAGACCCACGAGCGCCCTGCAAATGTGGACTCGAGCGACATCCAGGTGAGCCTCAGCTCCGATCTGAGACGCCGCGGCCTGGTCTGGTACTCGCTCTACGATGTGGCATTCGAAGGCGCCTGGAGCTACGAGCACAGCGAGGAAATGGGTGGGGAGCTCGAAGTGAGCTTCACCTTGCCGGACACCGGCGGGATGTACGACGACTTCGTGTTCGAGGTCGATGGTGTCGACCGGACCGGTCTGCTGGACGCGAGCGAGGGCGTGGTCAAGGTCGGCGTGCCGGTCGAACCTGGCCAGCGCGTGCGGTTTCGTGCCGGCTACGAAAGCCGGGGCATGGATGACTGGTTGTACCTGCCCAGCAAGGGTGTCGGCCGGCTCGAAGACTTTACGTTGCGCCTGGGCACCGATTTCGCGCAGATCGACTTCCCGGCCGAAACACTTTCGCCGTCCAGCCGCGAACGGGAAGGTCCGGGCTGGGTGCTCGAGTGGCGTTTCGAGCAGCTGGTTTCGGGTACGGGATCGGCATGATCACGCCCACGCGCGTGCAGCCGGGCGAGCTCGCGGCGCAGCTTTCCTTCTCGGCGCCGGTCTCCTTGTTTTTCTTCTTCCTCGTCCTGTACATGCTGGCGACGCTGCGGGGCATCGACATCCACCCTGTCAACTACGGGCTGCTTGGCGGCGCCTTCTTCGCGTTCCATCTGCTTTTTGCCTATTCGGTGGATCACCTCGGCGTGGAAACGGCGTTCGCGTTGGCCAGCGTGGTGAGTGTCGCGCTGGTCGTCAGCTACCTCAGGCTGGTCGTGTCGGCCCGTTTCGCTCTACGCGAAGCAGCCCTGGCGCAGCTGGTCTACCTCGTCGGCTTCTCGCTGGCGCATTTCTGGCACGGCTACACCGGGTTGACGGTGACGCTGCTCGGCATTGCCACGCTCTTGTTGCTCATGCAGCTCACGGGGCGCGTTCGCTGGTCTGACGTGCTCTCTCGGGGCCACGCACCCGAATCCGGGACGCGACTCTGATCGGCGGGACCGCTCGTGCTTCTTGGGCTACACTAAGGGCCCACGAGAGAATAGCTCCTGCGTTTCGCCAGTTCCGGCACCGCTGCCTGTCCTCGTCGTTGCGCCTTGCCAGCGGCGCCCGGTCCACGCCCAAACGCGTAAGTTGTCCTTTCGCGGGCCCTTAGTGGCCGGAGCAAGACCGCGTTGCCGCCTCGATTTCGATCCATCCCGCCCAACCGACGCCTTTCGGCTCGCGGGGGAGCGATGCCGGCACAACGCCTGCACCGGTATTGCTGTGGACTCGCGCTGTGCGCGCTGATCAGCTGCAGGGCCTACGACGAGGGCATCCTGAGCGGTCCACCCGGACAGGTGCCGCCAAGCCCCACGGGCGGCGACCCCGGGCTGGGCGGCGCGGGATCGGGCGGATCGCCGGCGGGTGGTTTCGGTGGCTCGGTGGGCATGGCCGGCGCCATGGCCGGCAACCCCGGCGCCGGAGGTCTTCCGCCTACGGGCCTGGCCGGCTTCGGCGGAGGTGCAGCGGGCAGCATCGGGATCCCACCGCAGGCGGGCTTTGGCGGCGTGGGTTTCGGCGGCCAGGCGGCCGGGGGTCTGTCCGGATCGGCCGCCGGCCTGATCGGCCCAGGCATGGCCGGGATGATGACCCAAACCTTCGCGGACAACTTCAGCGACGGGTTCGCCGACGGTTGGAGCTCATTCGCCGGGGACTGGAGCGTGAACGGCGGCGCCTACACCTGCGATGCAGGGCAAGGCCGCAAAGCGATCGTGGACGGCTTGCGCTTCAAAGACTTCGCCTTCGAAGTACGGACGCGACTCGCTTCGGGTCAGTCTGGCCAGCCCCCGTCTGGTGACTTCGGAATCGTGTATCGAGCCACGAACTTGAGCTCTTCAAACAACGGAATGCGAGGCTACTACTTCAGCCTGCGCACCGTCCCCCCAGGAGTGCTCTTGGGACGCATGGAGCAAGGATGGACGAAACTCGGCGAGGCACCCCTGCAGGTGAACTTCAACGCGTGGCACCGGCTTCGCGCCGTGGTGAAGGGAGCTCGCCACGAATTCTACGTGGACGATAGCCTGGTTCTGACGAGCGACGACGCCGTCATCACGGGAGGTGGAAGCGTGGG